>JBOHDD010000470.1:0-4136 GCA_050699155.1 Nocardioidaceae bacterium | reverse complement strand
GCCCAGCTCGGAGCCTCGGTGACGGTGGTCGACCGGGACGGGGTAGGCGGCTCCGCCGTCCTGACCGACTGCGTGCCGAGCAAGACCCTGATCGCGACGGCGGACCTGATGACGGACGTCGAGGAGTCCGCCGAGCTCGGCATGCGGTTCGCCGGATCGACAATCGGTGCCGACCCGAGGGAAGGTCTGTCCGTCGACCTGAAGACCGTCAACACACGTGTGCTCAACCTTGCGCGCACCCAGTCCGACGACATCGCCCGCCGGCTCGAGCGCGACGGCGTCGTGCTCGTCCGCGGCACCGGACGGCTGGACGGCGCGCAGACGGTGGTGGCGACACTCGAGGATGGCAGCGAAGAGCGGTACGACGCCGATGTGGTGCTGCTCGCGACCGGAGCGCACCCGCGCATCCTCGACAGTGCCCGCCCAGACGGCGACCGGATCCTCACCTGGGAGCAGGTGTACGACCTCGACGAGCTGCCGGAACGGCTGGTCGTGGTCGGCTCCGGTGTCACCGGCGCGGAGTTCGCCTCCGCCTACCACGCGCTGGGCAGCGACGTCGTGCTCGTGTCGTCGCGTGACCGGGTGCTTCCCGGTGAGGATGCCGACGCCGCGGAGGTGCTCGAGGGCGTGTTCACCCGGCGTGGCATGACGGTGCTGTCGACGTCGCGGGCCGAGTCGGTCGAGCGGGTCGACGACGGTGTGGTCGTACGGCTGACCGACGGTCGTGAGGTCGCCGGCTCCCACTGCCTGCTCGCGGTGGGCTCGTTGCCGAACACGGCGGACCTCGCGCTGGACACGGCCGTGGTCACGACCGATGACGCCGGCTTCATCACGCTGGACAAGGTCTCGCGTACGTCGGCTCGAGGGGTGTACGCCGCCGGTGACTGCACCGGGGTGTTGATGCTCGCCTCGGTGGCTGCGATGCAGGGGCGCATCGCGATGTGGCACGCACTCGGTGACGCTGTGCAGCCGCTGAACCTCAAGGAGGTGTCGTCGAACGTCTTCACCGCCCCCGAGATCGCCACCGTGGGTTGGTCCCAGCGGGCGGTCGACGCGGGTGAGATCGACGCCCAACGGGTGCTGCTTCCCCTGCGCGGCAACGCCCGCGCGAAGATGCAGGGCGTTCGCGACGGCTTCGTGAAGCTGTTCTGCCGACCGGGCACCGGCATCGTGATCGGGGGTGTGGTCGTGGCTCCCCGTGCGAGTGAGCTCATCCACCCGGTGGCGATCGCGGTGGCCAAGCGGCTCACCGTGGACGAGCTCGCGCATGCGTTCACCGTCTACCCGTCGATGACAGGCTCCATCGCCGAGGCCGCGCGACGCCTGCACCGGTCGCCACACGGCTGACCCGCGGCTCGGGTACGGCGGTCAGAAGCCGCCGAAGTCGAATCCCCCGCCGAAGTCGCCTCCGCCCCCACCGTCGCCGCCGAAGTCACCACCGCCACTGTCGCCGCCGAAGTAGTCACCACCGCCACCGTCGCCGCCGAAGTCACCACCGCCGCCGTCACCCTCCCCGGCGTCCCAGCCGCCCATACCGAAGCCTCCCGTCAGCATTGAGCCGATCAGGAAGCCGGGCAGCAGGCCCGACATGGCGTACGAGCCGAAGTACCCCTGCGCCCACGGGCTGTAGGCCGGGCCGCCCTGCCAGTACGGCACCCGGCGGGGGCCCTGCATCACGGTGCGGATGTCGGGCTCGGCCCCAGCGGCGACCCTCTCGGCGTCAGCGCCGCAGACGGGGATCTCACGCTTCTGCCCGCCGGCCGGAGCCCACTCGATGTCCGTGGTCGAGGGCCCGTGCGCGGGGTTGAAGAAGCACGGAGGACGCCGCTGCGGCAGCACCTCCCCGGCGATCCTCGCCTTCACACAGGCCACGGCGTAACGCCCGTCCTCGAGGACCGAGGTGACGTGCTTGACCTCGTCCGGGGAGCGTACGGCGTCGACGGCGGTCTTGGCCTGCTCGTAGCAGTCCAGTGCGCGTTGGTAGTCCTGGTGGCCGGCGTCGTCGAGGTCGTGCCCGATCACCGCGGTGTCCAGCCGGGTGACCTCCTCGCCGTACCTGGTCACGTCCTCGTCGGCGGTGCGCTTGACCGCGGCGAGATCCTCCCGCTTGCGTTCCAGTTCGCGTTCGCGTGACCGCTTCTGCCGGCTGTACGACACAGCGCCGACTATGACGAGGCCGATCAGCAGTAAGACGACGAGTTCCATTGCGCACCTTCCCGGGGAGCCCTGAGTCGAGCCTACTTCGGTGCCCCGCGCTGCCGTCGCGCAGGCGGCAGAAGCGCTGAATTACGTCCGTGTGACCAAGGGAGGAAAACCGACCAGTTTGACAGTTCTGTCACCAGGCGACTACTCGACACGCACATAATACCGTTCTACTGTCACATCTGGCACTTGAACCACAGGTGTCACTCGGGGGTTCGCACCCGTCCTGAGGAGAACCATCTCATGCGAGAGCGCGCCGGCACCCGGATCGAGTACGCCCAGCGCCCCCGTAGGACATCGCTCACCGTGCTCGTGGCAGCGGCGGGTGCGGCGGCGGCCCTGCTGGTGGCCACCCCCACCGACGCCGCGCCGCTCGCCGGTGCATCGGTGACCGCTGCCACGGCGCGCCCCGAGACAGCGGTTCGCGGCATCGATGTCCCGGGGGTGGACGTCGGCGACCAGGCCAGCGCCATGCGGACCTCCGGCCGGCAGCTGGTCGCACGGCTGCCCCAGCGTGCCACCAGTGACTTCGGCCTGGTTGCGCTCACCTGGGCCAAGGACAGCGCCCCGGCCGACACCGAGGTCGAGGTCCGTACCCACGGCGACCGTGGCTGGTCGGGCTGGCATGAGCTGCACGTCCACCCCGGCGAGGAGCCGGCGCCCAGCGAGGTGACCGCTGACGTCCGTGACGGCACCGAACCGCTGTGGGTCGGTGACGCCGACGGGGTGGGGGCGCGTGTCTTCAGCGCACACGACACCGGCCCGCGCGATATCGAGGTGACTCTCGTCGACCCCGGCGACTCGCAGGCGCTGTCGGGGAGCACGTCGACGAGCACGACGGCCAGCACCTCGGCCGGATCCACCAGACGGCCGCGGTTGGTGTCTCGCAGGGGCTGGGGCGCGGACCCGCGGCTCACCAGTCGCTGTGACCGCCCGCGCCGCGCCAAGACCGTGCAGATGACCTTCGTCCACCACACGGTCGGCACCAACAACTACCGCCGTTCGGAGTCCCGGTCGATCGTGCGCGGCATCTACGCGTACCACACCCAGGGCCGCGGCTGGTGCGACATCGGCTACAACTTCCTGGTCGACCGCTACGGCACCGCGTTCGTCGGCCGCAGGGGAGGGCCCAACGTCCCGGTTCGTGGCGCTCACGCCGGTGACTACAACCTGCGCACCGTCGGTGTCTCCCTGATGGGCAACTTCGAGAAGGCCCGTCCCACCCGCGCGATGAAGCGCAAGCTCACGCACCTGCTGGCCTGGAAGCTGAGCTCGTACTACCGCTACCCACACACGAAGGCACGGGTCGCGGGCAGGACCTTCGAGAAGATCTCAGGTCACCGCGATGCGATGGCCACCGCGTGCCCGGGTCGCTTCGTCTACCGATGGCTGCCCCGGCTGCGTGACCGCGTCGTGAACCGCGCGGGCAGAATCGAGACTCCGATCTCACGCAAGTGGCAGCGGATGCGTCGCAACGGCACCAGGATCGGTCAGCCGTACCGCGGTGAGGCAGGTGCCCCCAAGGGTGGCCGCAAGACGCTGTTCGGGCGCGGGCGCGGATGGATCTTCTGGGACGACGGCCCCGGTGCGCATGCGGTCCTGCGCGGGCCCATCTCCACCCGCTACCGCAAGTACGGAAGAGCCGCCGGCAGGCTCGGCTATCCGCGCACCGACCGCTGGCAGATCAAGGGGCACCGAGGGAGCGGGCAGACGTTCCAGCGAGGCCGCATCTACCGCACGCCCCGGCATGGTGCCGTCGCGATCTGGGGCAGGGTGAACCGTCGGTACGGCCAAGAGGGCCTGGCCGGCGGCCGTCTCGGCGTACCCGTCCGCAACCAGTACAGGGTGAGCAGCGGCTGGCGGGGCAGGTTCCAGCACGGCTGGATCACCTGGAACACATCCACCGGCCGGACATCGGTCAGGTACTTCTGATG
>JBOHDD010000469.1:0-5191 GCA_050699155.1 Nocardioidaceae bacterium | reverse complement strand
GCGTCGGGCCGCGGTAGCCCCGGGTCCCAAAATAAGCCGCTGCGAGCGGCCACGCGCCGTGAGGTGCTCCCGGCCCGACGCCCAACCTTCCCTTCCCGGTGACCCCGGGCTGATCCTCGGGCATGCTGGGATCGTCGAGCGGAGGGAGCCGGTCGTGACCATGGACCCCTCGGCCGCGGAGCAGGCGAGAGAAGCCGGCCTCCGGGCCAAGCGCAGCTCCACGCTCGATGCCGCGGTCCGGCTGGGGCTGGTGGCCTTCGCGCTGGTGCATCTGCTGATCGCGTGGATCGCGGTGCAGCTCGCGCTCGGCTCCGACACCGGTTCGGCCAGCGGCACGGGTGCCCTGCACCAGCTCGCCCAGCAGCCCTTCGGTCAGGTCCTGTTGTGGGTGGTCGGCGCAGGGTTCTTGGCGCTCGTCGTCTGGCAGGCGATCGAGGCGGCGGTCGGTCACACCCGGTACGACGGGCTCGAACGTCTCGGAAAGCGGGTCGCGTCCGGGTTCCGGATCGTGTTCTTCGGCGCGCTGGGGGTGCTGTCATGGACGACGGCCGCGGGCGCGGGCTCAGGCAGTGCAGCCAGCAAGGAGACCTGGACCGCCAGGTTGATGAGCGCACCGGCCGGTCGGTGGCTTGTCGCGCTGGTCGGCGCGGGCATCATCTGCTACGGCATCGGCCTGGTGACCATGGCCGTCAGGCGTTCGTTCACCGACCGGATCAACCGCAGGGGCACCTCCGGCGGTCTTGGTGCCGCCACGGTGCTGCTCGGTCGAGCGGGGTACGCGAGCAAGGGAGTCGCAGCCGGTCTGGTGGGTGGACTGTTCGCGTGGGCGGCCTGGAGCTACGACGCACAGAAGGCCGGAGGTCTGGACGCCGCGTTGCACACGGTGCTCAACCAGCCCTATGGCCCGGTGATGCTCACCGTCATCGGCCTCGGGATCGGGTGCTTCGGTCTGTTCTGCCTCGTGTGGGCCCGACACCCCGACGAGTAGGTGCGCCTGACGGTTCATTCACGGACGGGTCAGCGGTGGGTTGAGCCGCATCGCCCGTCCGGCACGGAACAGCGCCGCCGGGCGGCCACCGTTGCGTGTCGTGACCCTACCGGTACTGACCAGCAGCCCCGGCGTGCCGGTGACCTTGCGGTGGAAGTTACGCGGGTCGAGGACGTGCCCCCATACGACCTCGTAGACCTCCCGCAGCTCGGCGACGGTGAACGGCGTCCGGCACAGCCGGGTGGCGAGCCCGGTGAACTCGAGCTCCGTGCGCAGGTGCTCGACTGCGTCCCGCAGGATCCGGGCGTGGTCGAAAGCCATCCGGCGCGGTGACGCGAGCATCTGGGTCACCGGCCGCCACTCGGCCGACGACGCGTCGGCGCCCACCTCCGGGACCTTCGGCTCGGGCAGCACCGCGAGGTGCGCGACCGACACGACCCGCCCGCGCGGGTCACGCCTAGGGCTCCCGTAGGCACCGATCTGGCTCACCTGGCCCCTGGAAGCCCTGACCCCGGTCTCCTCGAGCAGCTCCCGGCTCGCGGCATGGTCGAGGTCCTCGTCGTGCTCGACGAAACCGCCGGGAAGCGCCCGACGACCGGCGTACGGCGCCTCGCCCCGGCGCACCGTGAGCACCTCGAGCTCCCGGTCGCGCACCGCCAGCACCACGAGGTCGACGGTGACCGCCACCCGCGGGAAGTCGTCCCGGTCCTTGGCCATCGCCTCCACTGTAAGCCAACTCAGACCGTCCTAGGGTCGGTCTGACGAGTACACCGAGCGTGATGGGGAGTGTCCCGCCCCTCCGCGGCGACGCGGTGGCCTACTCGGCCGCGGCCCTCGGTGCCTGCGAGGTCGGGTCGTCGGAGTCGACGAGCGCCACCAGGTCGGCCACCGAGTCGACCACCTTGGTGGGCAGGTACGGGAACCGGCCCACCTGGTCGGGTCGGGTCGAGCCACTGAGCACCAGGACCGTCCGCAGCCCTGCCTCGAGGCCTGAGATCACATCGGTGTCCATCCTGTCGCCGACCATGACGGTGGTCTCGGAGTGGGCCTCGATCCGGTTCAGGGCGCTGCGCATCATCAACGGGTTTGGCTTGCCCACGAAGTACGGCGCGACGCCGCTGGCCTTGGTGATCAGCGCCGCGACGGACCCGGTCGCGGGCAGAGAGCCTCCCCGGGACGGACCGGTGGGATCCGGGTTGGTCGCGATGAAGCGCGCGCCCGCGTCGAGCAGCCGGATCGCTGTGGTGATGGCCTCGAACGAGTAGGTACGGGTCTCACCCAGGACCACGTAGTCGGGGTCCCGGTCGGTGAGCACGTAGCCGATCTCGTGCATCGCCGTGGTGAGACCTGCCTCCCCGATGACATAGGCCGAACCCCTGGCACGTTGGTCGTTCAGGAACTGCGCGGTCGCCAGCGCGGACGTCCAGATCGACTCCTCGGGTACGTCGATCCCCGACCGCTGCAACCGGGCCCGCAGGTCACGTGGGGTGAAGATCGAGTTGTTCGTGAGCACCTGGAAGCGTCGGCCGGACCGACAGAGCGCGGAGATGAAGTCCGACGCGCCCGGGATCGGGCGCTCCTCGTGCACCAGCACACCGTCCATGTCGGTCAGCCAGCACTCGACCGGCTTGTGTTGCGTCATGTACGGATCGTCCCCCCACTTCGAGGCCGCTGCAACGAGCCGGTCATGACCGGCTCGACGACGCCCAGATGTTCACCTCCCCTTCGACCGCGTGCTGGTCGATGGTGGCCAGCTCCTCGGGCGAGAAGTCCAGACGCCCCATAGCCGCGACGTTCTGCTCCAGCTGCGAGACGCTGCTGGCCCCGACGAGCACCGACGTGACCCGCGGGTCCCGCAGGGCCCAGGCCAGCGCCATCTGGGCCAGCGACTGGCCCCGCCCGCGGGCGACCTCGTTCAGTGCCCGCACCCTGGCCAGGTTGTCGTCGTTGAGCATCTCCGACCGGAATGAGACCTCCTGCGCTGCGCGTGAGTCCTCGGGGATGCCGTCAAGGTACTTGTCGGTGAGCAGGCCCTGGGCCAGTGGCGAGAACGCGATGCACCCGAGCCCGGTGCGTTCGAGGGTGTCGAGCAGGCCGTCCTCGACCCACCGGTTGAGCAGTGAGTACGACGGCTGGTGGATGAGCATCGGCGTCCCCATCCGCTGCAGGATGGCGACGGCCTCCTCGGTCCGTTGTGGTGAGTACGACGATATCCCGGCGTACAGCGCCTTGCCCTGTCGTACGGCGCTGTCGAGCGCGCCCATCGTCTCCTCGAGAGGCGTGTCCGGGTCGAAGCGGTGGCTGTAGAAGATGTCGACGTACTCCAGCCCCATTCGCGTCAGCGACTGGTCCAGGCTCGCCAGGAGGTACTTGCGCGGGCCCCACTCGCCGTACGGTCCCGGCCACATGTCGTAGCCCGCCTTGGTCGAGATGACCAGCTCGTCGCGGTAACGGCGGAAGTCCTGCTCCAGCAGGCGGCCGAAGTTCGTCTCCGCCGACCCCGGCGGCGGTCCGTAGTTGTTGGCCAGGTCGAAGTGCGTGACCCCGAGGTCGAACGCGCGTCGCAGGATCTGCCGTTGGCTCTCCAGCGGGCGGTCGTCGCCGAAGTTCTGCCAGAGCCCGAGGGAGACCACCGGGAGGTGGAGACCGCTGCGGCCGCATCGCCGGTACGGCATCGACTCGTACCGGTCGGCGTCGGGGCGGTAGGCCTGCGGTGTTCGGTTCGCCATCGCGTCAGTCTGCCCCAAACTCCCGCAGACGTGGACTCCACCTTGCGGAAAAGGGGGTTTCGGCCGCCTCGCCCAGGGGGTAAGAGCGTCGTGAGGTACCTCACAGCAAGGAGCCCCCATGGCATCAATCCTGGATCGCGAACGCATCGTCGCCGGCCCCGGGTTCAGTCGCTGGCTGATCCCACCGGCGGCGCTGGCCGTGCACCTGTGCATCGGACAGGCGTATGCCACCAGCGTCTACAAGACGCCGTTGGTGGAGCACTTCGACAGCAGTCTCACCGCTGTCGGGATCATCTTCTCCGTCGCCATCGTGATGCTCGGCCTGTCGGCCGCGGTGTGCGGCAAATGGGTCGACCGCAACGGACCTCGCAAGGCGATGACGGTGGCAGCCATCTGCTGGTCGACCGGCTTCCTCATCGGCGCGGCCGGGATTGCCACCGAGCAGCTCTGGCTGGTCTACCTCGGCTACGGGTTCGTCGGTGGCATCGGTCTTGGCATCGGCTACATCTCCCCGGTGTCCACGCTGATCAAGTGGTTCCCCGACCGCCCCGGTCTGGCCACCGGCATGGCGATCATGGGCTTCGGCGGCGGCGCGCTGATCGCAAGCCCGCTCTCCTCGCAGCTGATGGCCCTCTACGACTCCGGGTACGACCCGAACAACCCCGAGTCTGTGGCGAGCGGATCGGCGGTGGCCATGCTGTTCGTGACCCTGGGCATCATCTACTTCGTGGTGATGATGTTCGGTGCAGTCACCGTGCGGGTGCCACCCGACGACTGGCAGCCCGACAACGTCCGGTTGCAACGCACCGACCAGAAGCTCATCACCACAGCCAGCGTGTCGGCCGACAACGCCATCAAGACCCCCCAGTTCTGGCTGCTGTGGACGGTGCTCTTCTGTAACGTCACCGCCGGCATCGGCATCCTCGAGCAGGCATCCCCGATGATCACGGACTTCTTCCGGGAGGGCGGCACGTCGTCGGTGAGCGCCGCGGTGGCCGGAGGCTTCGTCGGCATCCTCTCGATGGCCAACATGGGAGGCCGGTTCGTGTGGTCGTCCACCTCGGACCTGATCGGGCGCAAGCCGATCTACCTAGTCTACCTCGGGGTCGGTATCGCCGCCTACCTGCTGCTCGCGCTTGTCGGACAGACCACGACTGCACTGTTCGTACTGCTCGCAGTCGTGATCATCTCGTTCTACGGCGGCGGGTTCGCCACTGTTCCGGCGTACCTCAAGGACCTGTTCGGGACCTTCCAGGTCGGGGCCATCCACGGACGCCTGCTGACCGCGTGGTCGGCCGCGGGCATCGCGGGACCGCTGATCATCAACTCGTTCCTGGACGCACAGGGTGAGCCCGGCTCACTGACCGCTGCGGCGTACCGGCCGGCGCTGCTGACCATGGTCGGTGTACTCGTCGTCGGGTTCGTGGCCAACCTGGCGATCCGTCCGGTCGCAGAGCACCACCACGAGCCCGAG
>JBOHDD010000468.1:0-4206 GCA_050699155.1 Nocardioidaceae bacterium | reverse complement strand
CTCCCTGGTCAGCCGATGTCCGCGCAGATGCAGACCGACCTCGCGTGGCAGCACGACCGTGCGGTCGTCCAGGGCGACGAGCAGCCCGCGGGCGAGCAGCCGCTCCACCGTCGTGGACGCGGTGGCGATGGTGACCGGACGGCCGGCGCCCTCGAGGCGTCCGGTGGGCGGGCCCCAGGTGAGCCGGTCGAAGACACCGGCCGCGTCCGCGCCGACGTCGGCGAGCAGCAGGTCCAGTACGCCGGGGGCCGACAGGTGCTCGGCGATGCGTGCGCTGGTGGTGACCCTGCCGCCGGCGGCGGCGACTCCGAGGTCCTCGGCGAGCTGCTGCACCCTGCCGGGCTCCTGGACGGCCAGGGTCCTGCTCAGCCTCGGGCCCAGTCCTGCGGGGTGCGGCCCGATCACCTCGTGGGTGACCCTGACGAGGCGCATCGCGTCGTCCGGTCCCCACACCAGCGCCAGCCCGCGCAGGTGCGCGAGGGTCGCGTCGACGACCTCCCGGGGCGCCGCGACCAGGGTGGCGACCTGGTCGGCGGTGGTCGGCTCCGGCAGCGAGGCGACCGCCTCGACGACGGTGAGGGACAGCCGGTCGATCCGGTCAAGGACGCGGTTCACCGATGCCCGGGTGCAGGCCCGGGAGGTGAGCTGCGTGGTGTCCACCGGTGTGGGGGCGGCCAGGTCGGGTCTGCGGAGCAGCAGGTCACGGAGCGCCGCGTCGTCCCAGCCGCGGAGGACGTCGGCCAGTGTCCGCGGCTGCGACTCGGTCGCGCTGCTGCCCATCAGACCAACGGTAGACGCCGTTCGTAGGGAGCCGCACCTCGGCGAGACCCCGCCGCATCCGGGTCAGTGCAGCAGCACCAGCACCTGGAACTCGCCCATCAGGAACCCGAGGACGGCACCGACCGAGATCAGGATCCACTCGTCCTGGCGGAAGGCCGGGCGGATGAGCTCCTCGAACTGCTCCTCGTCGAGCTGCTGCATCTTGGCCACCAGGGTGTTCCGGATGTCCATGGCGTCGGCCGTGTAGTCCTCCGCACGGACCATCGTGTCCGGTAGCCGCTGCATGATCCTGTCCGACACGGAACGCTTCATCTGCTGGTAGCGGGTCGAGCCGACGGCCATCACCACCAGCGGACGCGCCGCACCGCTCTGGTCGTCGACGACGCGCTGCACGTGCCGCTGGACCATCAGGAAAACCCGGTCCGACAGCGGTCCCTGCAGCAGAGCCTCGAACAGATGGTTCGGTGTGAGGATCTCCCGGGCGATCAGGTCGCCGTACTTCGCCGCCACCTCGCGCCGCCGCTTCAGGAACAGCCCCTGCCAGCGAACCGGGCCGATGCCCCACGGCTGCTTGGGGTAGAAGATCATCTTCAGCGCCAGCCAGTCGGTGAACCAGCCGGTGAACAGACCGAACAACGGCAGCACCCACGGGTTGTGCGTCAACGCCCACGCCACCATCTGCAGACACCCGATCGCGAAGCCGAAGTAGATCCCCGAGCGGGCGATGAACCGGAACTCCTGATCCCCGGACTCGGCGAAGATGCGGTTCAGCAGGTCCTTGTCGCGCACCAGGTTGGTCACGACCATCGTCTTGATGTCGACGAACGCGTCCGGGTCGCGGCGTACCTCCGCCATCACCTCCGCCACCACCTGCGGCGACTCCGCCTGGATCCGGCGGATCAGCAGCGCCCGCAGCCACTCCGGCATCGACTCCCACACACCCGGTGCGTACTCCGCGGCCACCTCGCGGCTGATCACGTCGACGGCGTCGGTCAGCGGCCGTTCCAGCTCGGACGCGAGCCGGTCGGGGTCGATCCGCTGCAGGATCTCCCGGGGGCTGATCAGCCGCTCCATCAGCATGTCGCAGGCGACACTGGCCATCCGCCCGGCCCGGCGCGGGATCACCCCCTGCCAGCCGAGGTACGGCCGAATGCCTCGGAACTCCAGCGGCTGGAACATCATCCGGATCGCGATCAGCTTCGTGACGTAGCCGATCAGCGCCCCGAACAGCGGCATCGCCGCATAGACCAGCCAGTTCTCGCGTACGTCGGCGAGCACCGACGAGAGGAGGTCTCCCACGTCAGCGCTCGTCGCCGGTCTCGGCCTGGCACGCCGCCCAGAGGTCGTGGCCCAGCGTGGACAACCGGACGGTACGCCGGACCGTCCGCACGGGCCTGCCACCGGCGCGCTCGACGGCGGAGCGCACGGTCGCATCGGTCTCCGCGATGTCGTAGCCGTCTCGCAGCGCCTCGTCCTCCGGCCCGGCCTCGACCAACCCGAGGGCGCGCAGGTGGGTGAGGTACAGCGGGACCCGGTCGGGCAGCGCGACCCCGGCGGCTCGGCCGACGGTGCTGGCGTTCTCCAGCAGTGGGTCGCCGCCGCCTGCCGGAGCACCGAGCGGGCCCTTCAGCGCGACGTGCACGAGGGGGTACACCGCACCGTCGGACAGCGCGGCGAGGATGCGCGCCTGGTCCGGCAGCAGCTGCCGCAGCAGCCAGCCGTGCAGCCGAAGCCGGGCCTGTGGCGCGGTCTGCTCGACGGAGTCGCGCAGCAGGCCGGCGAGCAGCTTCCCGGGCGAGGCGTCACCCGTGTCGCGCACGGTGGCTGCGCCGATGGCCTCATCCGGGTCACCGATCGCGTCCATGCGGTCCTTGAGCTGACGGAGCACCATCGTCTCGACCCGCTGCATCTCCCGCTCGGTGAGGCTGACCCCCGGAACCTGCCGTGCGGCCTGCCCGGCGAGTGCCAGCAGTGCGGCAGCGCTGGGCACTGGCCTGTCGGGAGTTCGGTCGTCGCGGGGCACCAACCGATTATGACCAACCGGTTCCGCCGGTCGATAGATTGCGTCCATGGTCACACGTCCCTTCGTCGAGCTGCTCTACGAGGACGCCCCCGCGGAGGCGTTCACCGAGCAGCTCGAGGCGGCGGTGGCCGAGGGTGCCGGCGATGAGGACCTGGCCCGGCTGCGCGAGGAGCTCGCGATCGCGTTGCGGGTGCGTGAGCTGCTGGCCCGGCACCGCCAGCGCGAGGCCGGGCTAGCCGCGCTGTACGAGACGGCGAACGACCTGACCGCGATCCGCGACGTCGACTCGGTGCTGCAGGCCATCGTGCACCGGGCTCGGCAGCTGCTGAACGCCGACATCACCTACCTCAGCCTCAACGACGAGCACGAGGGCGCGTCGTTCATGCGGGTCACCGACGGGTCGGTCTCCGCGGAGTTCCGTGCCCTGCGGCTGCCGTTGGGCACCGGACTGCTCGGCCTGGTGGCGCAGCGGGGTGCGCCGTACTCCACCGACGACTACTTCGAGGACCGCAGGTTCATCCATCGCGACTACATCGACCACGCCGTGGACCAGGAGGGCATCCGCGCGATCCTCGGCGTACCCCTCAGCGTCGACGGCCAGGTGATCGGCGCGTTGCTCGCCGGCAACCGCAGCCGGCGGCCGTTCCCGCCGACGGAGGTGGCGCTGCTCGGCTCGTTCGCCGCGCACGCGGCGATCGCCCTGGAGAACGCCCGGCTGTTCGAGGAGACGCAGGCGGCCAACGAGCAGATCCGGGCCCAGTCGGAGTCGGTCGAGCTCGCCGCGAACGCACACGACCAGCTGACCGACGTGCTGCTGGCCGGTGGCGGTGCGGCCGAGGTGGCGGGCGCGCTCGCCGACGTGCTGCGGGGCGACGTCGTCGTCCTGGACCCGCACGGTCACCGGTTCGCGGGTACGACGGAGCGCATCGAGCTCGGTGAGGAGCAGCGCGCCGACGCCACCCGCGAGTCGAGACGTTCGGCGCGGACCGTGGAGGTTCCCGGCGCGCCGTCGCCGACCTGGGTGGCCGCGGCCGTGGCCGGCTCGGACCACCTGGGGACGCTGGTGCTGCGGCGCGACGGCGAGCTCGACCAGGCCGACCGCCGTACGTTCGAGCGTGGTGCGCTGGTCACGGCCCTGCTGCTGCTCTTCCAGCGCACCGTCGCCGAGGCGCAGGACCGCGTCCGGGGTGAGCTGATCAACGACCTGCTCTCCGACCCGCCTCGCGACGTGGACGCGCTGCTGGAGCGCGCCTACCGTCAGGGCGCCGAGCTGGTCGAGCCGCACGTGGTGCTGGTGATCGGAACTGACGGCATCGAGCGGCACCGGGTCGCGGCGGCCGCGTCCCGGCTGGCGGCCGGGCGGCACGGTCTGGGCGGGCCGCGCGGGGCCGAGGCCGTGCTGA
>JBOHDD010000467.1:0-6025 GCA_050699155.1 Nocardioidaceae bacterium | reverse complement strand
CAGGTCCGCGTCGAGCACACGCGCGTGGTAGCAGGTGTACTCCTTGCTGGTGAAGGCGTTCAGCTCGCCGCCGACGGAGTCGAGCGCGGCGGAGATGTCGAGGGCTGAACGGGTGCGAGTGCCCTTGAACAACACATGCTCCAGGAAGTGCGAGGCGCCGGCCAGGCTCGGTGCCTCGTCGCGCGACCCGACACCGAGCCAGACACCGAGCGATGCCGAGCGGACGCCCGGCATCGCCTCGGTGACCACGCGCAGACCGCCCGGCAGCACCGTCCGTCGCACGCGGGCGACGACGTCGGTGCCGTGGCGTTCGACCAGCAGCGTGCGGGTGGTCCCTGGCTTCTGCTCAGAGGCCGGCTGGAGACGCGTCACGCCTGGACGTCGGCCGTGTCCCCGGAGCCGGTGTCCGAGCCGGTGTCGGCCTCGTCGGTGTCCTCGTCGTCGACCACCGGGACCAGCGAGAGCTTGCCGCGGTCGTCGATCTCGGCGATCTCCACCTGCAGCTTCTGACCGACCGAGAGGACGTCCTCGACGTTCTCCACCCGCTTGCCACCGGCCAGAGCGCGGAGCTTGGAGATGTGCACGAGCCCGTCCTTGCCGGGGAGCAGGGAGATGAAGGCACCGAAGTTCGTGGTCTTCACGACCGTGCCGAGGTAGCGCTCACCCTTCTCCGGCATCGTCGGGTTCGCGATCGCGTTGATCATGGTGCGTGCGGCCTCGGCCGCATCGCCGTTGTCCGCGCCGACGTAGATGGTGCCGTCGTCCTCGATCGAGATCTGGGCGCCGGTGTCCTCCTGCATCTGGTTGATCACCTTGCCCTTGGGACCGATGACCTCACCGATCTTGTCCACGGGCACCTTGATCGTGATGATCCGCGGCGCGGTCGGCGCCATCTCGTCCGGCGCGTCGATCGCCTCGGCCATCACGTCGAGCAGCGTCATCCGCGCATCCCTGGCCTGCTTCAGCGCCGCACCGAGGACCGTGGCCGGTATGCCGTCGAGCTTGGTGTCGAGCTGAAGTGCGGTCACGAACTCACGGGTGCCGGCGACCTTGAAGTCCATGTCGCCGAAGGCGTCCTCCGCACCGAGGATGTCGGTCAGCGTGACGTAGTCGGTCTTGCCGTCCACGTCACCGCTGATGAGGCCCATCGCGATCCCGGCGACCGGCGCCCGCAGCGGGACACCGGCGTTGAGCAGCGCCATCGTCGAGGCGCACACCGAGCCCATCGAGGTGGAGCCGTTCGACCCGAGGGCCTCCGACACCTGGCGGATGGCGTACGGGAACTCCTCGCGCGTCGGCAGCACCGGCTGCAGCGCCCGGCCCGCGAGCGCGCCGTGACCGATCTCGCGCCGCTTGGGCGAACCGACCCGTCCGGTCTCGCCGGTGGAGTACGGCGGGAAGTTGTAGTTGTGCATGTAGCGCCGCGACGTCTCCGGGGAGAGCGTGTCGAGCTTCTGCTCCAGTGACAGCATGTTCAGCGTGGTCACGCCCAGGATCTGGGTCTCGCCGCGCTCGAACAGCGCCGAGCCGTGCACGCGCGGCACGACGCCGACCTCGGCGGACAGCGTGCGGATGTCGGTCAGCCCGCGGCCGTCGATGCGGACCTTCTCGCGCAGCACACGGTCGCGCACGAGGTTCTTGGTGAGGGCGCGGAAGGCACCGGAGAGCTCCTTCTCACGCCCCTCGAAGTCGGCGCCGACCTTGTCGAGCGCGCCGGCCTTGATCTCGTCCAGACGGTCATCGCGCTCATGCTTCCCGGCGATCGTCAGCGCCTGGGCGAGCTCGTCGCGGACCGCACTCTCGACGGCGGTGTACGCGTCGTCCTCGTACTCGAGGAAGACCGGGAACTCCTGCACGGGCTTCGCGGCGTTGCCGGCCAGCTCGCGCTGCGCCTCGCAGAGCTGCCTGATGAACGTCTTGGACGCCTCGAGGCCCTCGGCGACGATCTCCTCGGTCGGTGCCTGACGCCCGCCCCGGACGAGCTCCCAGGTCGAGTCCGTCGACTCCGCCTCCACCATCATGATCGCAACATCGGCAGAGTCGCCGTCTCCGATCGTCCTGCCGGCGACGACCATGTCGAAGGAAGCGCCCTCGAGCTGGCTGTGCGTCGGGAACCCGACCCACTCCCCGTCGACCAGCGCGACGCGGACGCCGCCGATCGGTCCGGAGAACGGCAGGCCTGACAGCTGGGTGGACAGGGACGCGGCGTTGATGGCCAGTACGTCGTACGGCGTGTCGGGGCTCAGCGCCATCACCGTGATGACGACCTGGACCTCGTTGCGCAGGCCCTTCTTGAACGTCGGGCGCAGTGGACGGTCGATCAGACGGCAGGTGAGGATGGCGTCCTCGGACGGACGGCCCTCGCGGCGGAAGAACGAGCCGGGGATCCGCCCGGCGGCGTACATCCGCTCCTCGACGTCGATCGTGAGCGGGAAGAAGTCGAAGTGCTCCTTCGGATGCTTGCCGGCCGTCGTGGCCGACAGCAGCATGGTCTCGTCGTCCAGGTAGGCGACGGCGGACCCGGCGGCCTGCCGGGCCAGCTGACCGGTCTCGAACCGGACTGTGCGCTTGCCGTGGACACCGTTGTCGATGACGGTCTCGACGGACTGCAGATCGGTTCCCTGCACAGGGATGCCTCTTTCTGTTCAGTCCGGAGCGAAGGTACAGGCCCGCGGAGGTGTCTGGGGCCGGTCTTCGATCGAGGCCCGCGGGGGAAGCCCGACGTGCTGCTCCTCCCGGTGGCCACTACCGAGGACCGACGTCCTCGCGCGGGGCCGGCGTGAGCGCCCCGGATGCGTACTGGGGTTTTCGGACATTATCCAGTTGTCAGACATACAACGAGGAGCGGCCACCGGGGCAGCCGCTCCTCACGACGTCAACGACGCAGACCGAGCCGGTCGATCAACGCACGGTAGCGTGTGATCTCGTTCTTCTGCAGGTAGTTCAGCAGCCGGCGCCGCTGCCCTACGAGCAGCAGCAGACCGCGGCGCGTGTGGTGGTCGTGCTTGTGCGTCTTGAGGTGCTCGGTGAGGTTCTTGATGCGGTGGGTGAGCAGCGCCACCTGGACCTCCGGCGAGCCGGTGTCACCGTCGTTCATGGCGTAGTCGCTGATGATCTGCTTCTTGGTCGCAGCGTCTAGTGACACGCGATCTCCTCTCGGGGGTTCCGTTGCGCGGCGCGCCGGGGCCTGTTCACCCGGGCACTATCGCTCCGCGGCCGGTATACGGCGACGTCCAGGCTATCAGCGAGTACGCCGTTCGTACGAATCGGTCACCCGGGAGGGGTACGACGCCCCAGCTCGAGGTAGACGGCACGCACCCCGACCGCACGCTCGAGCTCGTGCGAGACGTGGGTGAAGAACTGGTCGCGGTAGAGCTGGTCGGTGACGGCGTACACCGTGAAGTAGAGCCCCGCGAAGGCGGCCAGGAACACTGACACCGGCACCAGCTCGACGCTGCCGAGCAGGCTGCTGCCCAGCGGGTGCGGTGGTTGACCGGTCCAGCTCTCGATCACCCCCGGTGTCACCGCCAGCCGGCCGAACCCGACGAAGAACGCGAACACCGCCAGGGACAGCACCAGCACCTGGATGGCCTGGGAGACCAGCAGGACGAGCAGCAGGTTGGCCCGTTGCAGCCCGCGCAGCGGCGACGCCTCGATCCGCGCGGGGCCGAGCTCGCCGAACGCCGCGGCCACCGGCGTGCCGTGCACCCGCTCGACCAGCTGCGCGCCGTCCACCTCGCCGCTCACCCGGTCCACCTCCTCGGGCAGCCGGACGACCAGGAACAGGATGCCGACTCCGCTGAAGAGCAGCACCACGAACCAGAGCAGGGCACCGTCCATCGTGGAGGTGACCTGCCAGACGTCGGCGTTGATGAAGAGGAAGGTGATGAACAGCAGCAGCAGCGGCAAGGCGCGGGTCACCAGCGGGAACAGCAGCCGCAGGCTGCCCAGCGTGCGACGCATCGTCCACGTCAGGATCGGCCAGACGCGCAGCTCCGCCAGGGCGTAGCCGACCAGCACCGCCCCGAAGCCGACGATTGCGGCCAGGACACCGGAGGACACGTCACCGTCCCACCAGCCGATCCCGACTCCCGCAGCGGCCGCCACCACGAGGGCGGCCCCCAGCAGGGTCAGCAGCCGGCCCCGGCCCAGGGCCTGGTCCACGTCGTCCTGCTCGGACTCGACGAAGTAGGGCAGCCCGTGTGCGTAGAACCAGCGCTCCGCGCCCGCGACCGGGTCGTCCGGCCTGGTCGTCATGGCGCCGGAACGCCAAGGACGTCATGCGCCTCGGCGACATCGACCGCCATCTGCACGAGCAGCTCGTCGACCGAGTCGAACCGCTCCATTCCCCGCAGCCGCCCCACGAACGACACCTCGACCTCGACGTCGTAGAGCTCGAGGTCGTCGCGGTCGAGCACGTAGGACTCCACCGCGCGGACGGTGCCGTTGAAGGTCGGGTTGGTCCCCACGCTGATCGCGGCCGGCAGCGTCACCGACCCGGGCTCGTCGAGGCGGCGAAGCCATCCGGCGTACACGCCGTCGGCCGGGGCAGCAGTCATCCCGTCCGTGGGGACGTTCGCGGTGGGATAGCCCAGCTCGTGCCCCCGATGCTCGCCCTCGACCACCACCCCCTGGACCGAGAACGGCCGGCCGAGCGCCTCGTTCGCGCCCTCCACGTCACCGGCGGCCAGGCAGGTCCGGACGTACGTCGAGGACCACGCCTGCGGACCGCCCTCGAGCTCGACACCGACGGCCTCGAAGTCGCACTCGGCACCCCGAGCCGTCAGGGTCGCCACGTCACCGGCCGCGCGGCTGCCGAACCGGAAGTTCGCACCGACCACCACGGCCGCGCAGTGCAGCACCTCCACCAGGATCCGGTCGACGAACTCCTGGGGGCTCCAGCCGGCCACCTCCCGGTTGAACGGCAGCACCAGCACGGCGTCGGCCCCGGCCTCGTCGAGGAGCTCGGCCCGGCGCTCGATCGTGGTGAGCAGGGTGGGCGCGTGCTCGGGTCGCAGCACTGCGAACGGGTGGGGGTCGAAGGTGACCGCCACCACTGGGAGACGTCCCCGGTCGGCCGCGACCTCACGCGCGCGGTCGAGGACGTGCCGGTGGCCGAGGTGGACACCGTCGAAGTTGCCGATCGTGACCACCGTCCGGCCGAGGTCGGACGGCACCTCGTCGAGAGCCCGCCATACACGCATGGCGCGACCCTATCCGGCGGCCGGGGCGGCTACCGGACGCGACGCAGCGAGGCCCGCAGCACGCCCTTGTCCGGACAAGGCGGCAGCGGAGACGTGCCGCCGACACCTGCCCGCTCGGTCTGGCGTGCGCAGTAGGCGATCGTGTCGGCGAGCAGCCGGAACAGCCGTTCGTCGACGTCGGTGACGCACGCCTTGGCGATGCTCTCCACCGCGTAGTGCACCACTCCCGGCCCGGTGTGCCGGGAGAAACTCTGGCGCCGGCCCCACGACTGGTTCACGAAGCCGCGCGCCCATCGGGTCGCCTGCGGGACCTCCTCCAGGACACGGCGGCTGGACGCGCGCATGGTGCCCTCGGGCAGGCCGTCCATCTCGGCCAGCAGCTGCTCGCACCGGATCACCGACACCGCCAGCGCCCGCTGACGGTCGGCCGCGGCGACCGGCAGCGCGCAGGTCGCGGCGCGCAGGGCGATCTCCACGTCGATGCGCTGGTCGTCACCGGTCACCCCGATCACGTCGGGGATGAGGGGTACAAGTCGCGAGCGAGCCTCGTCGGACACGTGGTCGTTCACGTCTCGCGCCAGCGCCGCGAGCAGCGGATGGGTGCAGCGCGGGTGGTCGGACCAGCGTTCGCCGGCGAGGAAGGACGCGAACTCCATGAAGCACCCCCCCTTGCGCGGGTTCCGGTGCTTGCCGCGCGAGAGAACCGGCACGACATCTGGCATCTGGACTTCGTCACGTGACATACGAGTCACTCCCTGGCGTCGCAGAGTCTCCTCTCTCTCAGTCTGCGCCTCGAATCGCAGATGGGCCAGACCTTTATC
>JBOHDD010000466.1:0-2935 GCA_050699155.1 Nocardioidaceae bacterium | reverse complement strand
TGCCGAGGTCGTACATCAGGTGGTGACGCGCGACCACGTCGTACTTGTCGTTCATGATCAGTACGATGTCGGCCTCGTAGGCCAGCGCTGACGAGCCGCGCAGGTTCTGCACGCGCATGCGCCGGCCGGCCGCGATACCGTCCTTGTCGGCGGCCACGATCGACAACAGCGGCAGGCCGAGGTCGAGTGCGAGGTCCTTCAGTCCCTCGACCACCGAGGTGACGCGCTCGTCCTCGACCATCAGCGAGCTGGGAGCCTGGATCTTCTGCAGGTAGTCGACGACCACGAAGGGCAGCTGACCGGTCCGGGCGCGGACGTCCTCGACGACCTGGCGCACGGTCTCCACGCTGGTGTCCGATCCGCTGGAGCGGTGCACCAGCAGGCGATCGGCGTACCCCTCCAGAGCACGCAGCGCCTCCGCGCCGCCGGTCGCACGACCCAGCCTCTCCTCCAGCGGCTCGCCCTGGTCGTTCGCGGCGAACGAGTCGCGCACCCGGCGCAGCGGCACTGCCGTGAAGCCGACGGCCTCGGCCGCCTCCATCGCGATCAGCCGCTCCAGCAGCGCCTGGCTGTCGTGCTCGAAAGAGAAGTAGACCCCCACACGACCCGAGGCCACCACGTTGCGCAGCACTTGGAGAGCCAGCGTGGTCTTCCCGAGGCCCTGCGGCCCCGCCAGCAGCACCAGCTCGCCCGACCGGAAGCCGCCGGCCAGGTGCTTGTCGAGCGCGGTGAACCCGGACGGCCACACCTCGGCGCCCGCGTCCTCGCCGGCCCGGAGCTTGTCATCGGCCTGGGCGAGCACGTTGCTCAGGGACTGCAACAGGTCACTCATGGCGATAATTGGAGCAGAGTTCCCGCCCGGTTGTGGGTGGTTTCGCCACACTCGCGGACCCGTATGATCGGCCGGTGCCAGCCGTCGACCGTCGCCGCATCGCCGCCTGGCTACTGGTCGCCTACCTGGCCGTCGTCGCCTTCGTGGTGTTCTGGCCCAGCGCCGCGATCGCCTCCAGCTCGGTGGCGTGGGCGCACGACCTCCTGCAGAGCATCGGCGCACCGCGCCGGGTGACACCATCCAGCGTCGAGTTCGTCCTCAACGTCGCCCTCTTCGTCCCGTTGTCCTTCCTCGGGTCGAGGCTCATCCCCCGCTGGCCGGTCCGGGCCTGGGTGGCCCTCGGCTTCGCGGCATCGCTGGCCATCGAGCTGGGCCAGCTGGCGGTGCTCCCGGGCCGGTCGTCCACCGGGTACGACGTCCTTGCCAACTCCCTGGGCGCGCTCGTCGGCGCTGTAGTCGCCGAGCTTCGCAACCCCGACTGACCGCTGACCTCGCCGTGGCGCGCCGATGTCACTCAACGTGACGCAGCCATTGCTTTCTGTCCGGGCGCCTACCTATCGTGCGTAGAGGTCACACCCTCGTCCTCAAAGGTGCGATGTAGTGCAGACGCGCTCTCGGGTGGCAGCGTTGCTCGTCGCCACGCTGGCTGCTGCGCTGCTGAGCGCTCACCCGTCCCTCGCCGTACCCACCGATCCGGAGACACCCGACATCCCGCCGGGCGACAAGGAGAACGCCCCGACTGAGGGCACGCTCGGCGTCGGCAACGTGGCCCATCGCGGCAACAGCATCACCGCGCCGGAGAACACCATGTCGGCGGTTCGTCAGGCCGTGGCCGACAGCGGCGACTTCCAGGGCATCGATGTTTACCGCACCAGGGACTCCCGGCTCGTGGTGTTGCACGATCGATCGCTTGCGAGGACCACCAACGTGGAGAAGGTCTTCCCGGATCGCGACCCCTGGCGGGTGAGCGACTTCTCCCTGGAGGAGGTACGGCGACTCGACGCCGGCTCCTGGTTCGCTGCGTCGTACACCGGTGAACGGATCCCCACCTTGACAGGGCTGCTGAGGCGGCTGAACCAAAGCCCCAGCGGGGTCTTCCTGGAGCTGAAGAACCCGTCCGACCAGCCCGGTATCGGCGAGCAGGTCGTCGACGCGATCACGAACAACACCGACTGGCTGAAGGCCGATGGCACGGACCACCGTCTCGTCCTGCAGAGCTTCGACGGTGCCTACCTCGAGAGGTTCAACACCGCCCACCCGAACATTCCCGTCGGCGAGCTCGGTGGGTACGACCCGTCAGACTTCGACTGGCTGGACCAGATCAACGTCAACCACAGCACGCTCACGCCCGAGGAGCTCGACCGGGCCCACAGCGCTGGGGTGCAGGTCAGCGTCTTTGTCGTGGACACCCGGGATCGCATGGAAGCCATGTCGGACATGGGTGTGGACGCGATCAGCACCAACCGTCCGCGGCTGCTGAACGACGTCCTCACCGAACGCGGGCGGACCATGCTGCACCCGCAGTACGACGCCGAGCGGGCAACACGGGTCGGCAGTGCATGGTCGGCGAGTGCTCCGAGCGATTCCCTGCTGGCCACGCGGGTGCCGGTGCGCACGACGTTCAGAGACAGCCAAGGCGCCCCCGTGCGCTGGACCTGGGTCACCCTGCAGACCTATCACTCCGGCTCATGGCACAACATCCAGCGCAGGGCCACCGACCTCAACGGAAAGGTCTCCACGAGCCTGTGGCTCCGCCGTGACATCAAGGTGCGGTGGGTGCCGAGAAGGGGATCGCCCCCTAATGCCGAAGCCTCCCTTGCCCGCAAGATCGACGGTCGACGGGCAGACACGGTCGTGCGGTTGGGCGGCCCCGACACGGCACGTCGTGGTGATCGTGTTCGGCTCGCCGTGCGCTGGCGAAGCGAGAACCACAGACGGGTCAGTGGGCCGGCGACATTGTGGTCTCGGCCCAGGGGTGCGGAGCAGTGGTCCCGGATCAGGACCGGGCAGGTGACGAACGGGGACAGCACGTTCCGGGTGCGCGCACGGCGTACGACGCGTTACCAGGTGCGCGCCGCCGGGGGCTGGTGGTGGCGCGGCGAC
>JBOHDD010000465.1:0-7001 GCA_050699155.1 Nocardioidaceae bacterium | reverse complement strand
CTGCTCGAACTCCGGGTCGGCGGTCTGCTGGAAGAAGTCGAAGATGAACTCGCGCTGCTCGACGTCGTACCCGGCGCTCTGCATGCGGTCGGCGACGTAGTCGGAGGAGGCGTCGAAGCCCGGCAGGCCTGATGCGCGGTTGCCACCGTTGGCGTCGGCGATCTCCTGGAAGGCCTCGAGGTGGTCCATGACCCCGTCGAGGGTGACGCTCTCCTGCAGCTGCTCTGAGCTGGTGTCGTCGGAACTGGCCGTCGCTGTGGATGACAGCGGAAGGACCAGGGCCGTGGCTGTCACGAGGGTCGCTGTGACAACCGTTGATCGGGATGGTCTGTGCACCAGTAGCTCCTTTGCTTGGCTGGCGTGCGTATCCCCGAGCGGCTGCCACTCACCGTGTGTGATCGGTCACCAAGTGGCACACCCGATCATTGCCGTACGGCGGCGCGAGTCAAGACCCCCAAGGCATCAGTTCCGCATCGAAATCCGGGAGCCGCCCGGACCAGGCACGGCGGCTGACCCGAACGGGTCAGATTTCGGCGTTCCGCCACACATTCGACGCGAGACGTATGTAATCGCCTGAGCACCCGCGGTGACCTCAGGTGAGCTGCCGGGGCCGTCACGACTCCCCCGGTGACCAGGAGAAGGCATGGTGTCCCCGTCCCTGTCCGCGAGCGCCTCGCTCGCACGTTCGAGGCTTCCGCTGCCTCGGCCGGCGCAGCGGCACCTGCTGTCCCGCTTCAGCTACGGCGTGACGCCGGCACTGGTGCGGGACATGCGTCAGGCCGGAGGGTCGTCGGACTGGTTCCGACGCCAGCTGCAACCCGGGCGGGTCTCCGACCGGCAGGCAGCGCAGATGCGCTCCTGGTTCCCCGTGCTGGACCTCAGCCCGCGTCAGCAGTGGCAGCTCCACCTCAGCGGGCGTCAGGAGGGCTGGGAGATCCTGGCCGACTTCGTCCGCTGGAGCCTGCTGCGCCGCGTCTACAGCCGTCGGCAGGTGCACGAGGTGATGACGGAGTTCTGGTCCAACCTGCTGCACGTGCCCGCACCAGGCGACAAGTCGTGGCCGCACCGCATCTCCTACGACAGCACGATCCGGCGACACGCGCTCGGCCGGTTCGACCAGCTGCTGTACGCCAGCATCACCCACCCGGCCATGGGCTGCTACCTCGACAACGCACGCTCCGAAGCACGCCAGCCCAACGAGAACCTCGGCCGCGAGCTGCTCGAGCTGCACACCGTCGGGCGCCTCGGCGGGTACGACGAGACGGACGTGCGTAACTCGGCGTTGATCCTGACCGGCTGGAAGGTCGACATGTTCGACACCTGGCGCGCCTACTACGACGAGAGCGAGCACTACGTCGGTCGGGTCCAGGTCATGGACTTCGCGCACGCGAACTCCAGTCGCGACGGCCGGACCGCGACCCGCGCCTACCTCCGCTACCTGGCACACCACCCGGCGACCGCAAGGCGGATCGCGGAACGGTTGGCGGTGCAGTTCGTCTCCGACGACCCGCCGGCCGATCTGCTCAGAGACCTCTCGCGCACCTACCTCAGGGCCGACACCGACATCCGAGCAACGCTGCGCACGTTGGTGGAGCATCCTGCCTTCCGCCGGTCGGTGGGCGAGAAGGTTCGCACTCCGTCGCAGGACCTGGTGGCGACGTACCGGGCGCTGGGCGTGGGGGCACGACGGCCGACGGGCAGGTCGAGCGACCTCGCGCACGCGATCATCTGGCAGGCCGAGGGGATGGGCGAGCAACCGTTCCACTGGCCGACCCCGGACGGCCCGCCGGCTGTCAACGACGCCTGGACGTCGGTGAGCCGGATGCTGGGCAGCTGGACCACGCATCTCAACGTGGCCGGCGGGTTCTGGCCGAAGACGGCGATGACGCGGCGCAGCCCGATGCAGTGGATGCCTCCGCTCCCGGCACGTTTCGAGGTCGTCGTGGACCATCTCTGCCGGCAGCTGCATGCCCGTCCGGCGAGCGAGGCGATGGTTGCCGCCGCGTGCCTCGCGGTCGGGGCGCGACCACGGGAGCGGGTCACCCGTGACCACCGGATCGTGCGCTGGCAGATGCCGTGGCTGCTGCAGTCGCTGCTCGACACTCCCCGACACATGACCCGATGAGCGAGGCAGCGATGACCGATTCGGAAACGCCGGGCCACGGACCAGGGTGCACAGAGTTCCGCACCAGCCGACGCAGGCTGCTGCAGGGGGTGTCCGCAATGGCCGGGGGGCTGGCGTTCGACGCGGCGACCGGCGGGGTGTTCCGGCAGGTGGCGTTCGCAGCAACGGGTACGGCGACGAACGTCCTGGTCGTGCTCAGTCTGCGGGGTGGCGTGGACGGACTGTCCCTGGTGGTGCCGCATGGCGATCCTGCCTACCGCCAGGCGCGCCCGACCATCGCCGTACCGGCTGCGACGTTGCTTGCCGCGGACTCGATGTTCGGGCTGCATCCCGGCTTCAAGCCGTTGCTGTCGATGTGGCAAGACGGGCGATTCGGTGCGGTGCAGGCCGTTGGACTGCCACAACCTAACCGGAGCCACTTCGCGGCGATGGAGGAGATGGAGGACGCCGACCTCGGTTCGCCCTCCCGGCGTGGGTGGCTCAACCGGATGATCGGTCTGGACTCGAGCAGCAACCCGCTCGAAGCCGTGCACCTCGGGTCGGCGACGGTGCCGACCACGCTCTACGGCAGCGCACCCGTGGTCGCCGCCAACCGGATCAACCAGCTGAAGCTGGCCGGCACCGGGAACCGGGAGGCACGGATCCGGAAGGAGCGATCGCTGCATCGGGTCTGGGACCGTGCCGGTGGGCCGCTGGGGCGATCCGCCCGCTCCGCGCTGCGGACGGTGAACCGGGTCGAGGACCTGGCCACGACGACGGCGCGGCCCGCGAACGGAGCGTCGTACCCCAAGGGGGACCTCGGGTCGTCGCTTGCCGACACCGCGCGGCTGCTCCGGGCCGACCTCGGGGTGGAGACGGTCACCCTCGACTACGGCAACTGGGACATGCACGTCAATCTCGGCACACTCGAGGGCGGGGCGATGACGAAGATGGTGACCGAGCTCGCCCAGGCCCTGGCGGCGTTCTTCGTCGATCTGGGCTCGCTGGGCTCTCGGGTGACCGTGGTGACGGTCAGCGAGTTCGGCCGACGGGTCCAGGAGAACGGCAACCGCGGCCTCGACCATGGCTACGGCAACGTCATGCTGATGTTGGGCGCGGGGGTCAACGGCGGCCAGGTGCACGGCTCGTGGCCCGGCCTCGGGTCAGGCAGGCTCATCGACGGCGACCTCGCCGTCACCCGCGACTACCGCTCGGTGCTGACAGAGGTGCTCCGCGCCAGGTTTCCTGCCGTCGACACGAGCAGGGTGTTCCCGGCGTTCTCACCGGAGTCCATCGGAGTGATGCGGGGGTGAGGGTGGGCGGCGGGGCAGATACGCTGTGTCCGCTGCATCCATCGCCCCCGTAGCTCAGGGGATAGAGCAACGGTTTCCTAAACCGTGTGCCGCAGGTTCGAATCCTGCCGGGGGCACCCACTCATTAGCGCAGGTCAGGCGGCGGTTTGTCATCACTGACGGAGCCGTCGGTACCTGCAGCAGCGTCTCGCGTGCCCTCCGCGTGCCCTCCGCTCGTCTGGGTGGTGCCCTTGAACGTCTGGTCGAGCCCTGACGCGATCTGGACGTCGCGACCTGCAACCCGCCGCGCGTAGTGCTTCGTGGTCACGGTTGCCTTGGCATGCCCAAGACGGGCAGCAATCTCAACCGGCGACCAGCCTGCGTCGTAGAGCCAGGTGGCGTGAGTGGCACGCAGGTCATGTGGCGTGGCCGAGACACCGGCCGCAGAGCAGGCCGGATACCAGACCCGGCGCATGAAGTTCTGGTGGCGCAAGGGCAACCCGTCAGGACTCGTGAACATCAGAGCCTCCCGATCGTCGACGACGAGGTGGTGGTCCACGTGGTCGCGCAACCTCTCAACGAGAAAAGACGGCAGCGTCACCAACCTGTGCTGGTGAGTCTTGGGCTCCTGCATCGACATAGCGCCGTTGGCGTCAGACAGCGAAGACGCGACCACGATCAACGCCTGATCCAGACGCACGTAACAACGGCGCAAGCCAACAGCCTCACCGAAGCGCAAGCCGGTGTAGGCAAGCGTCAGGACTAACACGTCATACGGGGTGCGCATGAGCGCTGCCAGGCGCGTTACCTGCTCTGGGGTCAAGACATTCGGCTCATGCTCCGGGACCCGTGGTAGCCGGATCCCGACACACGGAGAAGCCGACACTATCCCGTCCAGTTCCGCAGCCTTCATCAGTTGAGACAGGAGACGATACGACTGCCGAATGCGTGACGGTGAGAGGCCGCGCTCCGTCAGTGAAGCAACCCAGGCCTGAATTCCCGAACGCCGGATATCCCCCAACTGTCTGTTACCCAAGCTCGGCTCTATCACCGAGCGCAGCAGACTCCGATAACCAACAACCGTCTTCGGCCGAAGATGTGAAGCGGTTGCCAGCCACCGATCCGCCCAGTCGCCCAACGTGACCTCTGCACGGCGCTGATCGATCCACGTCCCGCGCACCATCTCGACCTCGGTCGCGGAAAGCCACCGATCCGCGTCCCGCTTGCGTTCGAACGTGACGGGAGCCGACATGCGAAGGCCATCGGGGGTCCAGTAGCGAGCCTGGTATCGACCAGACCTCATCCGACGTACGGAACCGAAGCGGCGACGAGGGGGCACGTCAGGCCACGTCCCTCATCAGCTCCTCGACGTAGTCCCTGAGGACGGTTGCCGGGATTCGACGGCTTCCGCCGATCTTCACCGAAGCGAGCCTCCGAGACTGAATCAGCCCGAACACCTTGCTTCGACTCAGACCGAGTACCTCCGCCGCCTCATCAGCCGTCAGTAGGAGTTTCTCCATCACCGTTCATCCCCTCTCCGATCCGGCTGCCGAATGACTGGCCGAACCCTCTTGGACCTGGGCTTTGGCACTGTCGTACTCCTCGCGCCAGCGTTGGCGTTCCTTGATGGCGGCGAGGATGGCCTGGCGGTAGCTGGGTAGGTCGGTGCTCTTCGGGTCGAGGGGCTCCCACAGGAACCGGGGTCCGCCGTCCGGGGCTACCACGGTGGCCGAACAGCGGTCGGCGTCGGCCAGGTCGATGCCGGCGGCGTCCAGCACGTGCTCGACTGCCGAACGGCGGTCGGCCTTGTGTTCGGTCAGGGTCTTGCCGGTCCATTTGCGGGACACGAGGACTCGGCGGCCGCCGCAGCCGAGGTTCTCCCGCTGGTGGGCCTTGCCGTCACATTCGCCGGGGATGAGGCCGGGTTCGGGGTCGCGGGGCTGGATGCCGTAGCGCAGCCAGTTCGCGCAGTGCTCCGAACACGGCAGCCAGCGGGTCTCCTCATGCAACCGCTCCACATGCTGCCGCCGCGCCTCCGAGAGTTGGTCATCGTCGCCGTAGGTGTCGGCGATCGATTTCGTGAGGTACTTGGTCAGGTACCCGACCCGCCGGTCACAGGCCTTGGTTCCTCCGATTAGGCCCTGCATGTCGGTCTGGACGCCGAACCGCAGCACATGCACTGGTTCTGCGGTGGGGTCGTCGTCGACCTGGTCGAGGGCCTGGTCGAACGTTGGTAGCGGCACCTGGTCGGTCGGGTCGAGGTAGGCCTCCTGCCGTTCGTCCCACACCGGCAGCTGGTCCTGGTCGGTGTAGACGGGCAGGTCGAAGGAGGGCCACCACATCTGGTGATACGTCGCGGCCACCACCCGGCGGCCCAGTTCGCGGGGGAACACCCCGCGCAGGGCGGCGTGCACGTGCGGGGCGAGGCGTTTCTGCGCTTCGACGGCGGCGAAGTACTGCACCTTGTAACCCACCGAGCGGCGCAGGTTCTGCCAGAACCGGTCGACCAGCTTCGGGAAGTGCATCGCATCCAGTGCGGCGCGCCGGTAGTCATAGGTCTCGGGGTCGACCGGTGTCCCATCCGGGCGGACGGGGCCATAGGACGGCAGGGTCAGGGTGACAAACATCGACGGCCGATACACCCGTCCTTCGTTACCCGAGTAGGTACGACCCACCGTCCGGTTGGCGACCGGCAGCCGCGGGAGGTCCGGGGCGTCCTGACGCCGACGGGTGGACCGCACCCGCCGGGTCTGACCGGTGTCGTCGTCCTGGTTCTCGTCGTCTGGTTGGTCGTCGTCGAGGTCGTCCGCAGGGTCATCGTCCGGGTCGTCGGGTTCCTCCGTGCGGTGCCAGCCTTCGCGGCACTGCTGGATCCGCAGCCTGCGGTTTCGCTCGGCGCAGGTGGGGCACTGCCGGTCGCGGGTGGACCCACACGCGATGGGCACCAGCTGCTCCGTGCCGGTGACGGTGTCGACCAGGCGTTGCATGACCGGACGAACGCAAACGCCGTTGGCGATGGCAGCCTCCCGCACCACCTCCGGTGTCAGGTCGATGGTGTGCACCAGTGTCATGCGGCCTCACCACCCTCACGCTCAGATGGGGTGAGCAGCTGGTCAACGACGACGTCGGCGGGCGTGCCGGTGGCGATCAGGTCGGTGGCCAGGTCGCGGTCGACGGTGGTGGTCGAGGCCCAGATGCCGCGTTCCTGGGAGAGGAGGCCGGTGGCCAGGCAGGACCGGCGCACCGGGCAGGTGTCGCAGGTGGCCAGCACCCCCAACGCCGGGTCGGTCTCGTCAAGGGGGAACCAGGCGTCGGGGTCCTCGTCCGCACAGGCCGCCTGTTGGCGCCAGCCCGGGGTGATCCCGGCCCGGATGGCGGCGGCCTGGTCGGGGGTGAACACCAACGCTGGGAGGCCGAGTCGCCGCAGCTGCCGGTCCAAATCGAACGTCATATCGGTGTCGGGGTTCATGCGGCAAGCTCCTTTCCCGCGGTGGCGATCGTTGGTGTGGGTCTGTAGGTCTCAGCGAGCCGGTCGATGTCGGGATCGGTGAGGTAGGAGAACCGCACCCGTACCGGTTCGGCGACCCCGTCCAGGGCGACGTAGC
>JBOHDD010000464.1:0-9259 GCA_050699155.1 Nocardioidaceae bacterium | reverse complement strand
GATTCCCAGCCAGCCAGTTCCCAGGAGCGCCGATGACCCGCGACATCCTCGACCAGATCGACCACGTCCTCGACGGGGACACGAGCCCCGACGCGATGCGGTGGACACCGGAGCCTGTCGCGCCGCCACGGATGCCGACTGCGCCGGACTTCGCGCGGCTGGCGATCCGGGTGAACCTCGAGCCGTTCGTGCGGGTGGACCTCGAGCCGTTCGTGACCGCGATGCGCCGTATGGCCGAGCAGGTGGGCGCGTTGATGACCAAGCACCAGCGGACGTTCCATCTCATCGCGGTGGCATCTGCGCCACCGCGCGACCGCCGCCGCCACATCATCCGCTGCGGCGTGTGCAACCCGCAGGCGAACCCGCCACCACTGCCTCGGGCTGCCCGTGGTTACGACCAGCGACGGCGTGCCAGACGGCGCCGTGGTGTGGGACGGGGGCGGCGATGATCCGCATCGAGATCGAGGTCTCCGTACCCGACCAGGCCAACGACGTCATGGCGATGAGCGCCTTCGTCGCCGACCAGCTGCTGGACCTGCGCACCCGAGGCGCCGTCGTGCACCGCATCACCGTCGAGGAGGCCGACGCATGATGCCCGAGCCGTACTACGCCAACGTGGTCGCCGGCCTACCCGTGGAAGGGCGGGAGCGGCTGCAGGCCGCGCTGTACGACGAGCACGCCGACCGGGTGTCGGCGCTGCTGCTCGAGGCCGGGCTGTGCGACCACCAGGAGATCTCGGTGATCGCGACCTACGGCGGCGTGCAGTTGGCGCGCGTCTGCAACGGCTGCGGCGAGCGACTGACGGAGGGCAGCGATGCGTGACCGCTGCTCCGACCCCGCCGACTGCGACCGCCGGCACTGCGCCCTGTGCCGGCGCGGGCACCCCACCGACACGCACCCGCTGACCTGCCCGGCCTGTGTCGGCCGGGTCCGTGACCAGCTGGCCGGTATCGCCGAGCTGCACCACTACGCCCGGCTGCGCGCCGAGGCGTGGCACCATCCGGATGCCGCCATCCCCGGTGGGGCGGCGATGGTGCTGCTCGGTCCGGTCTCCCGCGGCATCCAGGCGCGGCACCTGGCCTATGTCACCGGTGACTACACCGATCTCGAGGCGGCCGCCAAGGACGCGGATCCGCCGCTGTTGACGCTGGCGACCTGGGAGGACTGCTGGCGTGGCTGGTCCGGCCAGCCAGCGGGCCGGCTGGCCAGCATCGACAGCGCCGCGGCGTACCTGGATGCGAACCTGACCCGGATGGCCCAGCAGCTCGAAGCGAAGGTGGACGGGGACGGCGATGAGGAGTGGCCGCCGGACTTCGGACAGTTCGCCGCCGACGTTCAGCGTGCGCTGATACGGCTCGAGGATGTGCTGCGCGCCGGCGAACGCGACGAGGTGTCTAAGACCCCGTGCCTGGACTGCGGGACTCGCCTGGCCCGGCGGTACGCGGCTCGAGCGGTCGACGATCGGTGGGTGTGCCCGCGGTGCCGGCGTCGCTATACCGAGGCCGAGTTCGCCCGCGCTCAGCATCAACAACTCGCGGGTGAGGGAGCCGACCGATTCGTCAGACTCGGGGACGCGCTGAAAGCGGCACCCCGTCCCGAGTACACGGTGCGCACCTGGGTGCGCCGGGGCCTGGTGTCGGCGTACTGCGAGCTCGGCACGAGGCAGGTGATGGTCTGGTGGCCGGACGTGAGAGCTCTGGATCGGGAGGCCGCGACACGCCAGCTACGCAGGCGGTCCGCATGACGAGACGTCACTGGTGTGGTGTAATGCCCGCAGGTGGCCGGCCCGTATGCACACCTCGGCGACCCGCCACCTTGACGGGAGTCTTCCGGCTCCTGAACAACGATCGGCTTACTCGTCATGCCCAGACGCTGGATGTTCCTCGTCGCGCTGACGCGCTACGAGCTCCAGAAGGACCGCGAGCACGGAGGCCACGACCCAATCCCTCCCGAGGACCCGGGCACAGTGCACGCCGTCGGCCTCGTGCCGCATCTCGCGAAGGGCACGAAGGAGCCCCAGATCCTCAGGTACGACCGCGAGGCCACCTGTGGCGCGTATGTGAAGCTGCTGCTCCCCCTCGAGTTTGACCCAGGCTGATCCGGATGCATGCCAGCGTTGCGCTGGAGCGGTGATCGTGGAGAGCCAGCGCTGACTGAGGGTCCGCTCCTCAGGCGCGGCGGAACAGCGGGTAGGCCTCTGGCCGGCCCTTCGGGTCGGTGCTGACCGCCCATTCGGCCAACCGCCATCCGCAGGACTCGACGGCTTCGATCATCTCCGCCCATCCCGAGATCGCGCCGGACAGGTTGTGCTGGCTCATCGGCGTGTTCAGCCGTGGGGCGAACACGGTGCGGCCCTGTTCGCGTGTGCGCTGCGCCTCCTGCCGGAGACTGTCGGACTTGGCCTGCTTGATGATGCCCATGGCGACCCCACTCGTGTGCGGATGGATGCTGATGCAGCGTAGGTCTGAGCCGGTGCGGCCCGCAGGCGAATGGGCGGTTTGGGCGGTGGCTCCCGGTGAGGTGCAGTGTTACCCGCGCGACGACCTGGTGGCCCACGACCTGACCGAGGGTGAGTGTGTCTGCGGCCCGGCCGTGGAGCTGCTCGAGACGTGCTTGTTCACCGGCGGCCGCGACGCCTGGATGTTCACCCATCAGGCGCTGGATGGCCGTGCCTAGGGCGACGAGGCGCTGTAGCCGGCCGGGCTGCGACGAGCCGATGCCGTGCGTGCTGCACACGCCGGCGCCGTGGGAGGGCAGCGACCATGCCCGCAGCCAGACGTGGGCATGGCAACAGCTGTCGAGGTTCGTGGTCGACCGTGACGGTGGCATCTGCTACCTGTGCCACGGTCCCGGGGCGGATGGCGCGGACCATCTGCTTCCGGTCGCCGAGGGCGGTACCGACGACCCGGAAAACCTGGCGGCGGTGCACGACAAGGTTCCGCCGTACTGCCACCGCAGGAAGACCGCAGGCGACCGCGCACGGCTGAACGGCCCGACACGGGCGACCCACTGATCCCGACACGGGAGGTTCACGATGCCGGCTGCTAAGAAGCACTCCTCGACACGTTCCCGCTCACATCGGGCGTCCACGGCGGCGACGTTGACAGCCGCCGGTGCGGTACCGAAGTCGCAGCGGCCGCGGCTGCCGCGAGAGCGCGTGTGGCATCGGCTGACCCGGCAGTGGTGGGACGACGTGTGGGCGGCACCGATGTCGGGCGAGTACCACGAGTCGGACCGGCACGGCCTGTTCGTGCTGGCATGTCTGGTGGACGACTTCTGGTCGGCCTCGAGCGCCTCGGCCAGGCGTGAGGCTGCCGCGGAGATCCGGCTGCAGCGGCAGTCGTTCGGGCTGACCCCGTATGACCGCCGGCGGCTCGAGTGGTCTATTGAGAGCGTCTCGCAGGCCAAGGACCGCGGCGAGGAGCGTCGCGCCGCCAAGAGGCCTGCGGCAGACAAGGGCGACCCCCAGCCGGCCGATCCGCGGGAGACGTTCCGCGTCGTGAGCTAGGCCTCGGCTGTGGCCGTCCTGATCGTTCCTCGTCTCGACGACGAACCGTGGCCGAGTCTGGGCGGGCAGGTGTGCGACCTGATCGAGGAGCGGGCCGTGTTCGGGCCGGGGTCGCTGAAGGGGAAGCCGGCCCAGTTGGACGCGGAGAAGCGGGCCGCGATCTGGCGGGCCTACGAGGTGTACCCCAAGAAGCACCCGCTGGCCGGGCGCCGCCGGTTCAAGCGGGTCGGCTGGTCCTGGCGGAAGGCGACCGCGAAGACCGAGGCCATGGCGTGGCTGGCGTTCGTTGAGCTGCACCCGGAGGGTCCGGTGCGTTGCGACGGGTTCGACGCCCATGGCCAGCCGGTTGGCCGGCCGGTGGTCGACCCGTACATCCCGATGGTGGCCTACACCGAGGAGCAGACCGAGCTGCTCGCCTACGGTGCGCTGTACGTGGTCATCACCGAGTGCGGCGACGCGGACCTGTTCGACGTCGGGATGGACCGGATCCTGCGGCTGGATGGCCGCGGCCGGGCGGACGGACGGTGTGAGGCGTTGTCGGGGTCGCCGAACGCCAACGACGGCGCCCGGACGACGTTCCAGTGCTTCGACGAGGTGCACCGGATGTACCTGCCGCGGCTTCTTGAGGCGCACGAGACGATGCTGGGGAACCTGCCGAAGCGACCGTTGGAGGACCCGTGGTCGCTGGAGACGACGACCGCCGGGCAGCCAGGTCAGGGGTCGGTGGCGGAGAAGACGCACACCGAGGCGCTGGCGATCGAGCGCGGCGAGGTCGAGGAACCGGACCTGTTCTACTTCCACCGCGAGGCCGGCCCTGGCCACGACCTGAAAACGTTGGAGGGCCGGATCGCGGCGGTCGCGGAGGCCACCGGCCCGGTCGGGGAGTATGCGCCGGGGCAGTTCCGTGACATCGCGCGGCAGTGGGACCGTCGGGGCGCGGACAAGGCGTACCTGGAGCGGGTGTGGCTGAACCGGTGGACCCGGTCGTCGGCGCAGGCGTTCGACCCGGCGAGAGTGGACGCCGACCGCGACGGCAACCTGCTGCGGGATGCGCAGATCGCGCCGGGGGCGTTCGTGGTCGCCGGCTTCGACGGGGCGAGGTTCCGCGACTCGACCGGGATCGTGGTCACCGAGGTCGCGACCGGCCTGCAGCGGCCGTGGGCGCTGTGGGAGAGGCCGCTGGACGCCCCGGCCGACTGGGAGGTCGACGAGGCCGCAGTGACCGAGTCGGTCGAGCAGCTGATGGGCACCTATGAGGTGTGGCGGTTCAACGCCGACCCGCCGCACTGGACCGAGACGGTCGGCTCGTGGTCGGGCCGCTGGCCCTGTGTCGAGGAGTGGTGGACGACCCGCCGGTGGGTGATGGCCCGCGCGGTGAGGGCATACGTCGAGGCGATGGATGCGGCCGCGGTCACCTACACCGCCGACGACCCGCTGATGCCGGGCCTGGCGCGGCACATCGGTAACGCCGGGCGTCGCGACACCGGGATGCGTGACGACGACGGGCAGCCGCTGTTCCTGCTGGCCAAGCTGCATGAGGACCGCAAGTTCGACCTCGCCATGGCCGCGGTCCTGTCGTGGGAGGCGCGGCTGGCCGCTTTACGTAAGAACGCCAGGTCCAAGAAGCGCCGCAAGCGTGTCATCAGGCGGCTGAGCTAGGGAGGTCTCTACGTGCCACTCGAGCATGTCGACGTCCCGTACTCCGACGCCTGGTGGGTGCGCCGACTGTCCAAGAAGATGCACACCCAGGAGCTGCGGCGCAACGGCAAACGGATGACTCGGACGCAGTGGCTGGACCTGCTGTGGTCCTACCAGACCGGTGAGCCGCCGCTGCCGAATGTGGCGGCTAAGCACAAGGCGGCCACCCAGGAGTTCCTGCGGATGGCTCGGGCCAACTTCGCGACGCTGGCGGTGGAGGCGCTGCTGGACCGCACCCGGCTGGTCGGGGTCCGCACGACGCGGGACCCGGACGCCGACGGTGACGACTTCGCGCATCGGATGTTGACCGCGAACGGGGCCTGTGTCTCCGATGCGATGCAGTTCGCGTATGCGCTGGGCGAGGGCTACCTGATCGCCGGGAAGCCGGACGGCAACGGGGTGCCGGTGATGACCGCGGAGGATCCGCGGCAGGTCGTCAGTGCGCATAACCCGGCACGGCCGGACGAGATCCGGGCGATGTTGAAGGTGTACCGCGACGACGATGCCGGTGAGGACGTTGCGCATCTGTACCAGCCGGCAGGGCGTGATCCGGTCACCGGCCAGGAGCACCTCGACCGGATCCGGGTGGCGGTCCGGAAGGGGTCCGCGCCGCTGGGGTTCCGGTTCAACACCACCGCATGGGGGTGGGACGAGGACCGGTCCGGAGACCTGCCGATCCAGGGTTTCGGGGTGCCCGGGGTGCGGCTGCGGAACCCGCTGGGGTTGGGTGAGTTCGAGAAGCACCTGGATCTGCTGAACCGGATCAACAACATGATCGCGGATCGGCTGTGGACCTCGAAGTTCCAGGTCTTCCGGCAGCGTGCACTCGAGGACAACGGTGAGGGTGACGAGCTCACCGACGAGGCCGGAAACCCGGTCAGTGACGACGAGCTCGACGACCTGTTCGAGGCCGACCCGGGGGCGATGTGGAGGCTGCCGCCGGGCACCAAAATCTGGGAGTCGCAGCAGACGGACCTGACGCCGATCCTGACCTCGGTGCGTGACGACATCAAGGAGTTCGCGGCGGTGACCCGCACGCCGTTGCACATGTTCACCCCGGACGCGATCGCCGGCGCCGCGGAGGGTGCAACGCTGGCCCGGGAGGGGCTGCTGTTCAAGGCCGAAGACCGGACCGGCCGGTTCACCTCCGATGTGCTGCGGCTCTTCCGGATGGGGTTCGCGTTCGCCGACAAGACCGACCTCGCCGAGGGTGACCTGGACGCGATGTGGGCGCCCGCGGAGCGGTACTCGCTGGCCCAGCGCGCGGATGCCGCACGTGCGGCGAAGGACACCGGGGTCCCGCAGCAGTCGATCTACACCGACTACTGGCAGGTGTCTCCGTCGACGGCGAAGCGGTATGCGCGGGAACGTTCCACGGACCTGCTGTTCCAGCCTCCCGGCGAACCTGCACTTCCGGCGCCGTCGCTGAACGGGCGCAGCTGATGGAGGACACGCAGCTGCAGGCGCTGACCCGGCTGGTGGACCGGCAGGCGGCGGCGCGCGCCCGAGTGGAGACCAACGCCGCGGCGCAGGTCGTGCCCCTGTGGGCGCGTTTCGATGGCTGGTACGACGACGGCCTGATCGCCGAGCTGGCGCTGATGTCTGCTGCTGTTGTGCAGGCCGCCCGGGAGGTGGCGGGTGCGACGACGGCGGCCTACGTCGCGCAGACGGTGGGGCTGATGCGGGAGACGGTGGAGGAGGCGACCCGGGTGCTGTTGCCGGCGGCTCGTGGCCAGACGTCGCTGCCGGCGGTGTACACGCGACCGGCGAAGCGGTTCCGGTACGAGGTCTCGCGGGACTCTGGCCGTGAGGTTGCGGCAGAGGCGGCGCAGCGGCAGGTGCGCACCTCGACGGCGACCGATGTGATGCTGGCGGTCCGCGATGCGGCGCAGCAGTCGTATGAGGCTTATAGGGTGCGCGGCTACCGGCGGGTGATCCACCCCGAACGGTCCGAGGAGGGCACCTGCGGGCTGTGTGCGGTCGCCTCGGACCGGATCTACAAGCGCGGTGACCTCGCACCGCTGCACGGCGGCTGCCGCTGTGAATCTCTGCCGCTGACCGATACCGAGGATCCCGGGCGGAGTCTGAACGAGGCTGAGCTGAAGGACCTGTACGCCCGCGCCGGCTCTACCGCTGGAAGCGAGCTGCGGCGAGTCAAGTACAAGGTCGTGGACCACGGCGAGCTGGGGCCGACGCTGGCGTTCGCCGATCACACCTTCCGCGGAGAGTCCGCCACGGTCCGCTCCGCGGTCGCGGTGGCCGAGCGCCTCGTGCGCGACGCCGCCTGACCTGTTCGGCCCGACACGGGCGACCCACCACCCCGACAAGGGAGAAGCATGAAGCTCAATCCGCCCCTGCACCCGCAGCTGCGGCACCCGCTGACCGGGCAGCCCCTGCGCGCGGTGTACGTCGACAAGCACGGCACCGCGCGGTGGCCCATCATGGGCGCTGCCCCGGACGACCCCCCCAAGGACGACCCTCCAAAGAACGACCCGCCCAAGGACCCGCCGAGGGACGATCCGCCACGGAACGCTCCTCCGAAGGATCCCAACGATCTCGGGTTCCCCGAGGACACCCCGGTTGCGGAGATGACCTGGGAGCAGCAAGCCGCCTACCACCGGCATCACCACCGCAAGCACGAGGACCGAAACAAGGCCCTGCGGGGCCTCCTCGGCGACTACATCACCGACACGGGAGCCGTCGACGAGGAGCGCGTGCGGGAGGACCTGACTGAACTCGCAGAGGTCCGCAAGAAGGGCCGCACTGACGCGGAGAACGCTGTCGAGGACGCCCGCAAGGAGGAGCGGGAGAAAGCACAGCGCGAGTACGGCACCCGGCTGGTCGCCGCCGAGTTCAAGGCCGCACTCAAGAGCCTCGAAGGCGCTGACGAGCGTGACGGCACCGACAAGCGCGACCGCATCATCGCCGGCCTGAACATGGCCGACTACCTCACCGACTCTGGCGACGTGGACACCGACAAGGTGAAGAGCTACGCCGCCGACATCGCCCCCACCGGCACGGGAACGGGCAAGAACGGCCGCTGGCCCGACACGGGACAAGGCACCCGCGACGAAAGCAAGCCCTCCGGCGTCTCCGCCGGCAAGGAGCTGTTCGCCGAGTCGCGGAAGCAGTAGACCCTCTCACTTCCCACAAGGAGCAGTTCGATGCCTCGTCTCAAGACTGAGACCGTGGGCGCGGGCGATCAGTCCTGGCTGGGGTCGACGCACGGCATCCACGAGTGCCGCACGGAGACCCTCGACATCAGCGCCTTCACCGCGGCCACCCACTACCCGGACGGCCACATCCCGTCCGGCACCCCCGTCGCCAAGGTCGGCGGCATGCTCGTGCCCTACGACGGCACCGAGGCCACGGTCACCGGCGCCGGCATCCTCGCCGGGTTCGTGCTCACCAACCAGAAGGTCGAGGGCACCGCCGACTTCGCGGTGCCACTCCTCGACCACGGCCGCATCAAGGTCGACAACGTGCCCGGCACGTTCGCCGCACCGGCGGCCGCGGCGAAGAGCGCCGCGACCAACTTCGTGTTCCTGGGCGGGGTGAGCTGACATGACGCTGTGGACCGACATCATCGACCCGGCCACCCTGACCGGGTACGCGCGAGCCGCACTTGAGGACTACGAGCAGCGCCGCGGCACCCTCGCCCGGTGGCTGCCCAACCGCGACGTCCCCGACATCAACGTGCGGTTCGTCAAGGGCTCCACCGGCCTGGTGGACGTGGCCAAGTTCCGCGCCTACGACGCCGAGCCCGAGATCGGCGCCCGCAAGGGCGGCCAGCGGATCACCCTCGAACTGCCGGCACTCGGCCAGGACATCCCGGTCTCCGAGTACGACCGGCTGCGTGCGGCCGGCGGACAGCCGTCGGACGCGGCGGTGCTGGGCTACATCCAGACCACCACGCGGCAGGTCGTTCAGGCCGTCGCGGACGCCGCGGAGCGGATGCGCGGCATCGTGCTGTCCACCGGCAAGGCCACCATCGACCAGGACAACTTCAAGTCCGACGACGACTTCGGTCGCCCTGCCGGCCACACGGTGACC
>JBOHDD010000463.1:0-4656 GCA_050699155.1 Nocardioidaceae bacterium | reverse complement strand
ACGGCAGGCGTCCTCGACCTGGAGCACACCGCCGGCGTGATCGCAGACCTCGACGTGGACGTGATCGGCCTGCAGGAGGTCGACCGCTACTGGTCGGAGCGCAGCGCTTTCACCGACCAGGCGGCCTTCCTCGCGGAACGCCTGGCGATGCAGATGGTCTTCGGCGCGAGCCTCGACCGCGCGGGGCGCACGGATGCGCATCCGCGCCGACAGTACGGCAATGCCCTCTTGAGCCGATTCCCCGTCCTCGACGCACGCAGCACCTTGTTGCCGCGCCGGAGGACGAGCGAGCAGCGCACCCTGTTGGAGGTTCGGATCGTGGTTGGCGATGTCCCGCTTCGGTGTCTCAACACCCAATGGCAGCACCGCTCCGGGACCGCACGCATGGCCCAGGCCGAGGCGACCACTGCGAAGGTCGATGACCGAGATGATCCCACTGTGCTCGTCGGCGACCTGAACGCCGGGCCGGACACACCGGAGGTCAGGACCCTTACCGAACACCTCGCCGACGTCTGGCCGACGCGAGGCGAAGGCGATGGATACACCTACGGCGCCCAGGCACCTCGCCGCCGGATCGACTATGTCCTCGCCTCCCCTGACATCGACGTCCGGCACGCTTGCGTCACCCCCACGAAAGCCTCGGACCATCTCCCGGTCACTGCCGACCTCAGGCTGTCCTGAGACCTTGGCTCAGGGCTGACCGAAGATCGGCTCGCGACGTCTGCCTGTCGTCCCGGTGTCATCACCGCGGTGTTGTAACGTCCGGCTGTCATGGGCGACCACCTCCGGGCCACGGCCTACTGGACTCTCGCCCCGGGCCAGGGCGGGCTGCGCGACGAACGGCTGCGCCAACCTGGGCCCGGCGAGGCGCTGGTGCGTGCCCGGCACTCGGGGATCAGCCGAGGCACGGAGCTGCTGGCGTTCACGGGAGCGGTGCCGTCTGAGGTTGCGCACCGGATGCGGGCGCCGTTCCAAGAGGGTGAGCTGCCCGGTCCGGTCAAGTTCGGCTACCTGTCCGTGGGTGTGGTCGAGCAGGGTCCGGATGACCTCGTCGGCCGTGACGTGTTCTGCCTGTTCCCGCACCAGGACCGCTACGTCGTACCCGTGGACGCTCTTGCGCCGCTGCCCAGCGGCGTACCCCCTCGCCGGGCCACACTCGCCGGCGTGGTGGAGACGGCGGTCAACGCGCTCTGGGACGCCGCCCCCCGGCTCGGTGACCGGGTCGCGGTGGTGGGAGGCGGAATGATCGGCAGCGCGGTCGCCGGACTGTTGCGAACTTTCCCGCTGCAGCGGCTGCAGCTCGTCGACATCGATCCCGGACGCGCGCAGGTTGCCTCGGCGCTCGGGGTCGAGCTCGTCGACCCGGCCACCGCGGCCGACGGATGCGACCTGGTGGTGCACGCGTCCTCCTCCTCGGCCGGGCTGCGGCGCAGCCTCGAGCTGCTCGGCGACGAGGGCGAGGTGATCGAGCTGTCCTGGTACGGCACGCACGAGGTGACGGTGCCGCTCGGCTCGGTGTTCCACCCTCGCCGCCTGACGGTCCGCGCGAGCCAGGTCAGCGAGGTCGCGGCCGCCCGAAGGACCCGCCGCACCCGTGCTGACCGGATGTCGCTTGCACTGGAGCTGTTGCGCGACGATGGCTTCGACGCCCTGATCACCGGGGCCAGCCCGTTCGCGGACCTTCCGGAGACGATCCGCCGGATGGCCTCGGGTGAGCTGGCGGGGCTCTGCCACGTCGTCGACTACTGAGGAGGCGCGCCATCTACACCGTCACCGTCCGTGACCATGTCATGGTCGCGCACAGCCTGCCACGTGAGGTGTTCGGACCGGCCCAGGCATTGCACGGCGCAACGTACGTCGTGGAGGCCACGTTCGGCAGAGGGGAGCTCGACGACGACGGGATCGTCATCGACATCGGTGCCGCACTGTCTGCCGTGCAGGAGACCCTGGACGCACTGCGGTACCGGAACCTCGACGAGCACCCTGCCTTCGAGGGCGTGGTCACCTCCACCGAGGTGCTGTCCCGATGGGTCGCCGACCGACTGGCCGAGTCACCGGTGACCGAGGGTCTGGAGCGGCTCGAGGTGGTCCTGCGCGAGTCCCCCGACGCCTGGGTCGCCTACGCCAGAGATCTGTGAGCCGGGAAGGTGAGACTGCGACTCGTGGTCCCCGTCGACGTCGACACACCTACCGGGGGCAACGTGTACGACCTGGCGCTTGCCGAGGCTTTGCACCTCGGGGGCGACGAGGTGGAGGTGCTGCGTTGTGAGGCCCCCGCGCTCGCGGACGTCCTGGCCCAGCCGTGGGACGGACTCACGCTCGTCGACGGGCTGCTCGCCTGCCCGCAACCGCAGGCTCTGACGACCGCGCCCGTCGCTGTCCTCGTGCACATGCCGCTGGCCCTGCAGACGGGGCTCGCCCGCGAGCGGGCCACCATGCTCGACCGGCTCGAGCGACAGGCGCTACAGGCAGCGACAGACGTCGTCGCCACCAGTGACTGGTCCGCGCGGTACCTGGAGCGGCACCACTCACTGGCCGAGGTGGTGGTCGCGCGGCCCGGCGTCGAGCCGGCGCCGGTCAGCACGGGGTCGGACCCACGCCTGTTCGTGCACCTCGCCGCGCTGCTGCCGCACAAGGACCAGCTCGGCATCGTCGCAGCCCTGACCCGGCTGCGGGACCTGCCCTGGCGGGCCCGCCTCGCCGGCCCTGTGGACCGTGATCCGACCTACGCCGCGGCCGTGCGAGACGCGGTCGGTGCCGCGGGTCTCGGTGACCGGATCGAGATCCCTGGCACGGTGTCGCGTGAGTCCGCCTGGGCCGGAGCCGACCTGGCGCTCCTGCCCTCGCGGGTGGAGAGCTTCGGGATGGTCGTCACCGAGGCCCTCGCGCGCGGCATACCCGCGGTCGTCAGCGAAGGCGGCCCCGCGGAGGCCCTCGGCATCTGCGCGAACGGCGAGCGGCCCGGTGTGGTCGTACCGGCCGGTGACACTGCCGCGCTGGAGGCAGCGCTACGGCGGTGGCTGACCGACGCGGGGTACCGGGCCGCGCTCCACGGCGCGGCCTTGTCACGAAGGGCCACACTGGAACCATGGGAGGTGACGGCGCGCCGAGTTCGGCGCGCACTCACAGGGTGACGCAGGCACCGGCCGGTCGCGTCGATCCGCACTGGTTGAGCCTGCGCGGCCCCGCGGATGTGCGCGCCCGTACGACGTTCACCGCACACTTGGCGGCTGGACTCGCACAGCACCTGACCACGCGGCTTTCCGACGACGGCGAAGTCGCGAGTCTGGTCGACGTCGGTGCCGGTCGGGGCGCCGGAGCAGTCTGGTTGCGGGACAGGCTTCCGGTGCACCAGGACTGGCGCCTGGTCGACCACGATCCGAGTATCCTCGCGGCCGCCGCTCCCACGGTCGAGGGGTGGGCACAGGGCATCGTCGCCGGTGTCGGGGACCTTTCCCGCATGCTGGCCGAGGAACCAGCCCAGGTCGTGACGTGTCAGGCCCTTCTCGACGTCCTGACGGCGGACGAGGTCGACGCCATGCTGGCGGCGGCGATGGCCTCTGATGCTGCCCTCCTCCTCAGCCTCAGCGTCAACGGTGAGGTTGCCTTGGCTCCTGGGCACCCCGACGACGACCTGGTCGCGGGAGCCTTCGACGCCCACCAGCGCCGTTCTGACCGCCTCGGGCCGGACGGCGGCGCGTACGCCGTCAGTGTGCTGGGCGAGCACGGGTACGACGTCACCGTGGCGGCCACTCCGTGGCACCTTGGTGCGGACGAGCGCGCGCTTTCCGGGGCATGGCTGCGAGGTTATGCAGCGGCTGCGCTGGAGCAGCAACCCGGCTACGCCGACCGGATCGACCGATGGCAGCAGAGCCGTGAGGCGGCTGCGCGTGACGGCGAGCTCAGCGTCGTTGTCGGGCACCTCGATGTGCTCGGACTGCCCGTTGGTTCGAGGGCCGAGGCATGACACGCCGTCTGGTCCTGGCGCTGCAGATCGCCGTACCCGTGCTCATCCTGACTGTGCTTGCGCGGCGCTTCGGCTCGGATGCCTTCCGCCCGGCTCTCGCGGTGGTCTCGCCGATACCGCTGACCGCCGCGCTGTTGCTGGGCGGAGTCGCCGTGGGCGCACACGCGGCACGATGGCGGGTAGTGCTGCGCGGCGCGGGGCTACCACTGAGCCGGGCCGAGGCGCTCGCCGAGTACTACCGGGCGAGCGCTCTCAACACCGTCCTACCGGGGGGTGTTGCCGGTGACGTGCTGCGCGCCTGGCGACAACGAACCGATGCGCGGAAGGGGTGGCGACCAGGTGCGGTCTCGGTGCTCACCGAACGTGCCGCCGGTCTCTGCGTCCTCCTCGGCGCCGCCGCAGTCCTCCTGGCGACCCAGGCCCCGCCGGTGTCACCAGCCGCGATCGCCGCTGCCATGGCCTGCCTTGCGTGGGTCGTCTCGCGGCCGTCACTGCGGCGACTGAGTCGGCGTGACCAGGTCGCTGTGTGGGCGTGGTCAGCGCTGGCGCTGGCGGCGCTGCTGGGCCTGACCGCCGTCGTGGCCGCCTCCCTCGGTATCGCTGCAGGCCCCGGTGTCCTCGTCGTCCTTGGTCTCGCGCTGCTTGCCGGCACGGCAGTACCTTTCAACCTGGGGGGGTGGGGCCCCCGG
>JBOHDD010000462.1:0-2744 GCA_050699155.1 Nocardioidaceae bacterium | reverse complement strand
GCCCGCGCCTTGTCCGCGCCGGCCACCAGGAACCACACCTGTCGGGCGCTGAGCAGCGTCGGCATCGTCATCGACAGCCGTGTCGGTGGGGGCTTGGGCGCGCCGCGGACGGCTGTCACCGCTCTCTCGTCGTACAGCGCCGGGTGCTCGGGGAACAGCGAGGCGACATGACCGTCCGGCCCCACCCCGAGCAGCAGTACGTCGAACGACGGCACCAGAGCGTGGTCCTCCGGCCGCGACGCCCGGCGTAGCTCGTCGGCGTAGGCGACGGCCGCCTGGTCCGGGTCCTCGGTCTCGTCGGCCGACGGCATCGGGTGCACGCGGTCGGGATCGAGGGGCAGGCGATCGAGCAGCGCCTCTCGTGCCTGCGTCTCGTTGCGGTCTCGGTGGCCCGCGGGAAGGAACCTCTCGTCGCCCCACCACACGTCCACCTGCGCCCAGTCGACGGCGGCATGCGCCGGCGACTCGGCCAGCGCGGCGTAGGTGCTGGCGGCTATCCCGCCGCCGGTCAGCACCAGGGACGGCGCCCGTCCGGAGCTCTGCACGTCCACCAGCCGGGTGACCAGCCTGGCGGCGGCCGCCTGCGCCAGCAGGTCGGAGCTGCGGTGGACGACGACGTTCGGCTCGGACGGCACGGGGTCATCCCTTCGACTTCGCGGTCTCGCGTCTGACCAGGGACTCGACAGTCTGCTCGTAGATCTCGTCGGAGTCGAGACGGCGCAGCTCCTCGGCCAGCAGCTCCGCGATGTCGCGGCGCTTCAGCGCCACCGGGTGCTCCGGTTGGCCGGGCAGCGAGAGCGCGGCCAGCCGGCCGTCGGGGCGCTCGATCCGGATCGGGCCCTGTGCGGTCTCCAGCAGGACCTGGGTGATCCCCGGCCCGCCGGACGACTTGCGGTCGACCTCCACCCGCAGCCGCGCCGCCAACCACGCCGACAGCAGGTCGGCGCTGGGGCTGATCCGCTCGGCCCGCACGGTGGCGCCGGTGATCTTGGCGGGGTACTGGTCCAGCGCGGCCGCCAGCAGGGCGCGCCAGCCGGTGATCCGGGTCCAGGCGAGGTCGGTGTTGCCGGGGGAGTAGTGGTGACACTGCGTGGACATCGCCGCCTGCTTCTGCCGTGGCGCGCTCGCCGCGTCGGTGATCCGCCGTTGGGCCAGCGCTCCCAACGGGTCGGCAGCGGGGTCCTCGGGTGCCCCGGTGGGCCACCACACGACAACCGGGGAGTCAGGCAGCAGTAGGGGCAACACCACCGACTCGCTGTGCCCGGCGACCTCGCCCCGCAGCCACAGGAGGACGCTCTCACCGGTGGTGCCGGCACCGATCCGGATCTCGGCGTCGATCTGGGAGGCGTGCCTGCGGGACCCGACGATCACGCCCAGGATGCGGGCCGGGTGCTCCTTGGACGCCTCGGTGGCGGCGTCCAGAGCCTCGTCGGCGTGGGCCTCGTCGGTGACGACCACGAGGGTCAGCACCATCCCCATCGCCGGGCTGCCCGCGCGCCGGCGCGCCCGGAGCAGCTCGCGGTCGATCGCGCTCGCGGTCGTGTCGGTGAGCTGGATCCGCATCGTGGCCCCTCAGGGTCGGCGCCAGACGCGCCCCTCGCGCGCCAGCATCTTGTCGGCGGACGCCGGACCCCAGGTGCCCGCGGGGTACGGTTCGGGGCTGCCCTTCCTGGCCCAGTACTCGACCACCGGGTCCAGGATCTGCCAGGACAGCTCCACCTCCTCGTGCTGCGGGAACAGCGGAGGCTCGCCCAGGAGGACGTCGAGGATCAGCCGCTCGTAGGCCTCGGGGCTGGACTCCACGAACGAGCCGCCGTAGGCGAAGTCCATGTTGACGTCGCGGATCTCCATCGCCGTACCCGGCACCTTGGACCCGAAGCGCACCGTCACGCCCTCGTCGGGCTGCACCCGGATGACCAGGGCGTTGTGACCGAGTTCCTCGGTCTCGGTGTCGTTGAACGGCAGATGTGGCGCGCGCTTGAACACCACGGCGACCTCGGTGACCCGGCGTCCCAGCCGCTTGCCGGTGCGCAGGTAGAACGGCACGCCGGCCCAGCGCCGGGTGTCGATGCCCAGCGTCAGCGCGGCGTAGGTCTCGGTCCGCGAGTCGTCGGGGATGTCCGACTCCTCGGTGTAGCCGTGGACCTCCTCCCCGCCCTGCCAGCCGGCGGCGTACTGCCCCCGCGCCGTCCCGAGGTCCAGCCGGCGCGGAAGGTGTACGGCGGCGAGCACCTTCTGCTTCTCGACCCGCAGGCTGCGCGCGTCGAACGACGTCGGCTCCTCCATCGCGATCAGTGCCATCAGCTGCAGCAGGTGGTTCTGGATGACGTCACGGGCGGCGCCGATGCCGTCGTAGTAGCCGGCACGCCCACCGATGCCGATGTCCTCGGCCATCGTGATCTGGACATGGTCGACGTAGTGGGAGTTCCAGATCGGCTCGTACATCGCGTTCGCGAACCGCAGCGCGAGGATGTTCTGGACGGTCTCCTTGCCCAGGTAATGGTCGATGCGGAAGACGGACTCCTGCGAGAAGACCTCCGAGACCACGGCGTTGAGCTCGCGGGCGCTCTGCAGGTCCGACCCGAACGGCTTCTCCACCACCACTCGCCGCCAGGAGCCGGAGTCCGAGTCGGCGAGCCCGTGCTCCTTGAGCTGCCCGATCACGTTGGGGAAGAACCGCGGCGGTATGGACAGGTAGAACGCGTGGTTGCCGCCGGTCCCGCGGACGTCGTCGAGGTCCTTCA
>JBOHDD010000461.1:0-6086 GCA_050699155.1 Nocardioidaceae bacterium | reverse complement strand
CCTACCGGGTGAACGTCAGGGCGGTCCGACCGGCGAAACGTCGGGCGGCGGTACGGCTGGCTCGCCGCTCGGTGCGGAAGCTGGCCAGAGCCACCGACATGCGCTTCGGCTACAAGGGTCGGACGCGGGCGGTGCCCTACCGGAGGTCCTGGGGACGGCTACCGGCGGAGATCGTGATCGCCTACGTTCGGCCGGGCCAGGTCGCCTCCGCTGTGCCGGAGCTGCGGTCCGCCCTCGGACTGGGCGGGCCGGCGGGCATCCGGTGGCAGAACCGGCAAGGACGGTGGCGGCTGGCCGCCCTCCGTGGGGGTGTCCTGATCAACGAGCGGATGGTCAGGGGATGGCGCTTCGGCTTCGGCCGGCACACCCGAGGCAACGTCCTGCTGCACGAGCTCGCGCATGTCGCCGGCCTGAACCACGTCAACGACCGCCGGCAGCTGATGTACCGCAACGAGGTCGCCGCGCGTCGCGACTACGCCGCCGGCGACCGTGCCGGGCTCCGGCGGCTGGGCCGGGCCGCGGGCTGCATGAGGGTCCCGTCCGACACCCCCTGGCCCGACCGCAGCTGAACCTCCCCACCACTCCCCTCCCCGCGCTCGGCGCGGGCGGGCATGGTCTGCCCTTGTATACAGCAAGTGTTCGGCTGGACACGGGTTTCACGTCTCGTTGACGTGGCTCCTCCACTGTCTCCACCAGAGCGTGTTGCCCCGTGGGACGTCTGCGAGCAAATCGGTTCCGTGGACGGGGGCTTCTGGAGGAGTGGGGGCTCGACATGGGTCGATTCGTCGACGGCGCACGGCAGCGCAAGGTCAGGTTGCTTCGAGGTGCTGGCAGGCGTGTGCGAGGGCACACGCGCGTCGGGCTCAGCGTCTCGCTGTCCGGTGCACTCGCGGTGAGCAGCCTCGCCGGAGCGGCGACCCTCACCCTGCCGGCGGGGGTCCTGAGTGCTCAGGCCGCACCCGTGGGCGCCGGGTTCGAGCTGAACGCCGGGGATCTGAGGTTCATCCTCAAGCAGATCAAGATCGCCGAGCGCCATGCGGCCACGCGGACTGCGAGCAACCCCTGCGGGACGCTGCTCGGCGACGCTCCGAACCAGATTCCGCAGTCGGGTAACAACGCCGAAGAGCTGCCGTGGGGCCTGCGCAGCGTCGACGGCACGTGCAACAACCTGATGCCCGGTCAGAACAGCTACGGTGCGTCCGAGCAGCCCTTCCCGCGTCGGGCGCAGCCCAGATGGCGCAACGCCGAGTCGAACCCCTTCACCGGCCAGCCGACGTCGTACTCCCAGACCTCAGGCGACGTGTTCGACTCCCAGCCGCGCGTGATCAGCAACCTGATCGTGGACCAGACCAACAACAACCCGGCCGCGGTGGCGGCCGCGGGCGCCGACCCGGCCGCCCCGAAGTCGGACGAGAGCCTCTCCATTCCCAACACCGCGCCCGACGTGGGCCTGTCAGCGCCGTTCAACTCCGTCTTCACGTTGTTCGGGCAGTTCTTCGACCACGGCCTCGACCTGACGACGAAGAACGGCGGAACGGTCTACATGCCGCTCAAGCCCGACGACCCGCTCTACGTCCAGGGCGGGCGCACCAACTTCATGGTGTTGTCACGTTCGGTCGACGGCGTCGGCCCCGACGGCGTGCCTGGTACGGCGGACGACCGCGAGGCCGCGAACCTGACCACGCCCTTCGTGGACCAGAACCAGACCTACACCTCGCACCCGTCCCACCAGGTGTTCCTCCGCGAGTACGGGCCCAACGCCGCCGGCGCGCCGATGTCGACCGGGCATCTGCTGGAAGGGGCCGACGGCGGGATGGCCACCTGGGCGGACGTCAAGGCCCAGGCACGCAACGAGCTCGGCATCGCGCTCACCGACACCGACGTGCTCGACGTCCCCCTGCTGGCGACCGACCCGTACGGCGAGTTCGAGCGCGGCCCGAACGGGTACCCGCTCCTGGTGACCTCGACCGGCGAGGCCGAGGGCGACCCTGCCAACCCGGTCTCGACCGACGACGCACTGCGCACCGGTCACTCCTTCCTGGTCGACATCGCCCACCACGCGGTGCCCCGCGGAGACGCGAACCCGGCCGACGGCCCGGGCCCGGTGGTCGACCTGGCACCCGACAGCGACCCCGGCACCGGTGACGACCGCAACTTCACCACGTACGACGACGAGATGCTGAACGCTCACTACATCGCCGGCGACGGACGGGTGAACGAGAACATCGGACTGACCGCGATCCACCACATCTTCCACTCCGAGCACAACCGCCTCGCAGGGTCCGAAGACGTGAGCGGCACCATCAGGAACGTGCTGGTCAACGAGGACCCGACGATGGTGGGCCAGTGGCAGCTACCCGACGGCTCGTGGGACGGCGAGCGGATCTTCCAGGCGGCGAAGTTCGTCACCGAGATGGAGTACCAGCACCTGGTGTTCGAGGAGTTCGCGCGCAAGGTGCAGCCGATGATCAACGCGTTCGGCGAGGGCGGCACCGGCTACAACACCTCGATCAACCCGGCCATCAAGGCCGAGTTCGCGCACGCGGTCTACCGGTTCGGGCACTCGATGCTGACCGAGACGGTGTCTCGCCGCAACGCCGGGGGCGGCAACAACGACGTGCCCCTGATGGAGGCGTTCCTCAACCCGCCGGCGTTCAGCGACGGTGGTACAGCCGGGACGCTGACACCCGAGCAGGCTGCGGGCGGCATCTTCCGCGGAATGTCGCGGCAGGTGGGGAACGAGATCGACGAGTTCGTCACCGGCGCGCTCCGCAGCAACCTGCTGGGGCTGCCGCTCGACCTGGCCGCGATCAACATGGCCCGGGCCCGCGAAGCCGGGGTGCCGTCGCTGAACGAGGCGCGGGAGGCGTTCTTCGCCGAGTCCGGCAACTCCTCCGTCAAGCCCTACACCAGCTGGGTGGACTTCGGCTTCAGCCTCAGGCACCGCGAGTCGCTCGTCAACTTCGTGGCCGCCTACGGCACCCATCCCAGCATCGGCGGCACGGTCGCGGAGCGACGTACGGCCGCGCAGATGCTCGTCGACCCACCTGCGGACGCGGGTCTCGGGACCGTTCCGCCCGACGCCGATGACTTCATGAGCGGCACGGGCCTGTGGTCGGGGCGTGAGACCGGCATCAACCGAGTCGACCTGTGGACCGGTGGGCTGGCAGAGAAGCAGATGGTGTTCGGGGGCCTGCTCGGCTCGACCTTCAACTACGTGTTCGAGCTGCAGATGGAGGACCTGCAGTTCGGCGACCGGTTCTACTACCTGTCCCGCACCGCCGGGCTGAACCTGCTCACCGCGCTGGAGGGCAACTCGTTCGCCGAGCTGGTCATGCGTAACACCGACGTGCAGGGCCTTCCGGCCGACGCGTTCTCCCGGCCCGACTACATCTTCAACGTGGGCAGGCTCGGCACCCTCGGAGCGATCCAGGACGACGCGACCACCGAGGAGTACGACGAGTCCGACACCTCCACCGAGCCCGGCAGCGACCTGAACCGGATGCCCGACGGCACCGTCCGATACAGCGGGCCGGCGCACGTGGTCTTCAACGGCACCGCCGGAGCCAACCGAGTCTGGTCCAGCGAGGGCGACGACACGATCCGCGGCAACGATGGTGACGACTGGGCCCAAGGCGGCGACGGGGTGGACAACCTCGTCGGCGGCCTGGGTGACGACATCCTCACCGACCTGTTCGGCGACGACACGCTCAAGGGCGGGCCCGGCAACGATGCCCTCTCCTCCGGACAGGGCTTCGGTGGTGACCTCAACCAGGGCGGCCCCGGCAAGGACTTCATCTTCGGCGGCAACGACATGACCGAGACCTTCGCCGGGCCGGGCGACGACTTCACGTTCGCCGGCGACGGAGAGGACGCCGTCTTCGGTGACTACGGCGACGACTGGATCGAGGGCGGCAAGGGACCCTTCAACCTGCTGCAGGGCGACAACGGCAACCCGTTCCAGGACGACCCCAACGGCGGCCACGACGTCCTCGACGGTGACGGTGGCGAGCAGGACTTCGACGCCGAGGGCGGCGACGACATCATGCTGCTGGGCCCGGGCATCCAGCGTGCCGAGGGCATGCTCGGCTTCGACTGGGCGACCCACAAGGGCGACCCGCAGGCGGCGGACTCCGACATGGGCTTCACCGGGCTGCTGCCGCCCTCCGTCGGGACCCTGCGGGACCGGTTCGACCTGGTGGAGGGGTTGTCGGGGTGGACCCAGGACGACGTCCTGCGCGGTGACAGCGGCATCCCGGACGCGCTCCGTGGCCAGCAGAACCCAGAGGACCACGAGCTGGACGCCGCAGGCATCAGACGCATCGAGGGGCTGGCCGCCCTGCTGCCTGATGGTGCGACGTCGTTCGGTGCGGGCAACATCATCGTCGGTGGAGCGGGCGGCGACACCATGGAGGGCCGGGGCGGCGACGACATCATCGACGGTGACGCCTGGCTGAACGTCGTGCTCGAGGCACCGAACCCCGACACCCTTGACCCGACTGACACCCGCCGTGTGGCCAGCATGACCGAGCTGCGCGACGACGTGTTCGCCGGCCGGATCAACCCGGGAGACATCCGGATCGTCCGCGAGATCCGGACCGGATCGCCCGGTGCGGACGTCGACGCTGCCGTGTTCTCCGACGTACGCGCGAACTACGACTGCCAGGTCGGCAACGGCCCGGTCGGGCCGTGCAGCACCACGTCGACGGGCGCGAAGACCGTCGTCCACCACGTCACCGTCCCGCCGGGAACCGACCCGGAGGAGGACGCGCCTGACGACGGCCTCCAGAACGACGGCATCGACACGCTCACCAACGTGGAGCGGCTGGTGTTCTCGGACAGCGAACCGCCGGGCAGGCCGACCAACGTCACCGCGACGGCCGGCAACCAGTCCGTGACCGTGGAGTGGGCCCGTCCGGCCAGGGGCGCGATCGACGAGTACCAGGTGGAGGTCCTCGACGAGGCCAACAACCGAGTGCGTATGGTCGAGGGCCTCGCGCGCAACGCATCCAGCCACGTCGTCAGCTTCCTGGAGAACGGCGTGACCTACCGGCTCCGGGTCCGGGCCAGGAACGCCGCCGGGCTGGGCGAGTTCTCCGTTCTGTCAAACCCGGTGACGCCGGAGGCCACCGTCCCGGCAGCGCCCACGCTCACGCGTGTCGTCGCCGGAGACCGTGAGGCGACGGTGCGCTGGACTGGGCCGGACGACGACGGCGGGTTGCCGATCACCGGGTACCAGGTGCTGGTGACCGACGCGACCGGGCGACAGGTCGGTGCTCTGCGGCCGGCACCCACCAGCGCCACCAGCGTCAGGGTCACCGGCCTCACCAACGGCGACACGCACTGGTTCCAGGTGCGCGCCGTCAACGCCATCGGGAACGGCGACTGGTCGGCGGAGTCGGCCGGGGTGACGCCGGGAACAGAGCCCGGCTCGGCGACGATCCTTTCCGCGCTGCGCCGAGACTCGGGCGCGGTGGTCAGATGGTCGCCACCGGCCGACGACGGCGGCGTGGGTGTCAGCGACTACCGGATCCGGGTGACCAACAGCGCCGGCAGTCAGGTCGGGCCCCTGCGCGTCGCCAACGCGGCCGCCGGACGGCTCCGGGTGAACGGCCTGGTCAACGGGCGGGAGTACCGGTTCCGGGTCGCTGCGGTGAACGCGATGGGACAAGGACCGTTCTCACGGCGGTCACGCGTCGTGGTCCCCGCCGGCCGCCCCGACGCTCCCGGGATCCGGCGTGCCGGCTGGGGCTCCCGCGGAGGCGAGGACACCGCCCGGGCCTTCTGGTCGGCACCGGAGCGCCACAACGGCTCCCGGGTCACCGGGTACCGGGTCAGGGCACTGCGGCTGCGCCCGAACGGCAACGTGGCTTCGCGGCGGGTGTCCGCGGTCCAGCCACGAGGGGCGCGCTCGTTCGAGATGGCTCTGCGTCATGGGCGCTACCGGTTCCAGGTCCGTGCCATCAACGATGTCGGCGGCAGTCCCTGGTCGGAGGAGTCCAACGTCGCCAGGTCCCGGTGACCTGCTGACCGCCGACCGGCAGCGGCCGTGCGAGGCTGTGCCTCATGGCACAGACCTACACGCC
>JBOHDD010000460.1:0-2826 GCA_050699155.1 Nocardioidaceae bacterium | reverse complement strand
ACGGCCTCAACCATGCGTACGTCAGCCGGCGCGCGGCGCAGCTGCTGGACCGTGACACCGACGGGCTGCGGATCGTGAGCTGTCATCTGGGGTCTGGTGCGTCCCTGTGCGCGATCGACAGCGGACGGTCGGTCGACACGACGATGGGCCTCACCCCGCTCGAGGGCCTGGTGATGTCCACCCGCGCCGGCTCGGTCGACCCCGGCATCCTCACTTGGCTGCTGTCCGAGCAGAAGATGGGGGTGGACGAGCTGGTCGAGGGGCTGGAGCGGCAGTCGGGCCTGCTGGGTCTCAGCGGGGTCTCCGGCGACCTGGCCGAGGTACTGACAGCGCGCGAGGACGGCAACCCGGACGCTGCCCTCGCCTTCGAGGTCTACCTGCACCGGCTGGTCGGATGGATCGCGTCGATGGCCGCGGCGATGGGTGGCCTCGACGCCCTGGTCTTCACCGGAGGGGTGGGGGAGAACTCGGTGCCGGTGCGGTCCGAGGTCGGCCGCCGGTTGGGCTTCCTCGGCATCGGCGTGGACGAGTCGGTCAACGGGACGTGCTCACCCGACGCGGACGTGACCGAGCCCGGTGCGCTGGTGCGCACGCTGGTGGTGGCCGCGCGCGAGGACCTGGAGGTCGCGCGCGAGACCCGCGCGGTGCTGGCCCGTTGAGTGTGACGACCGCCCCCAGCGACTTGGCAGCGGTGCCCCGAGCGAGTCCTGGACAGCCATGCCAGGATGTTGGGCATGAGCATGATGACGTTGCACACCATCGGGGACGAGCAGCTCGAGCGCGCGCGGCAGGCCTCCAACGGCCGCTCGTCGACGACGGTGCACCACGGCAGGCGGCTGCGGCAGACGCTGCTGGCGCTCACGGCGGACACCCGGCTGGCCGAGCACCAGAGCCCTGGTGACGCCACCGTCCTGTGCCTGCGTGGCCGGGTGGTGATCAACGTCGGTGAGCGCAGGATCGAGGTCGCCGAGGGCGCGCTGGTCGACGTACCCGCGCAGCGTCACGACCTGGTCGCCGAGGAGGACTCACTGGTGGTTCTCACCGTGGGTGTCGGCTAGCGGGGCGTGTGGCCGTGCCGTTCTGTGTCGGTGCGCCGTTCTGCGTGAACGTCGCGACGCGCGGGGCCACGACGGAGACGATGGCGTTGCGCCCGGTGTGCTTGGCGTCGTAGAGGGCCTTGTCGGCCTCGCTGATGGCGTCGACGAGCTCGGCCTGCCCGTGTGCGGGGTCGACACTGGCGACGCCGAGGCTGATGGTGATCGGCTCGTCGGTGTCCGGCATCCGGAGCCTCTCGACGGCGGCACGAAGCCGTTCGGCGATCTCGACCGCCTCCGTCGAGGTCGTGTCGGGAAGGAACAGGCAGAACTCCTCGCCGCCGAACCGCCCGACCAGGTCGCGGCTGCGGGTCTGTCGCTTGAGCACGTCGGCGAGGGCCACCAGGGCGGTGTCACCGGCCAGGTGGCCGAATCTGTCGTTGTAGAGCTTGAACCGGTCCAGGTCGGCGAACACCACCGACCACGGTCGCTGTCTCGCCGTACACCGGTTGCGCTCGGTCAGTGCGAGCAGTCGCCACGACTCGTACCGGTACAGGCCCGTCTTGAGGTCGGTGCGCGCCTCCTGCTGCAGCGGGTCCCTCAGGGCGGCCTGCTGCGCGAGTGCGTACGCCGGCAGCAGCAGCGGGAGGAACCACGGGTTGGTCGCCCAGACGGCAGCGGAGAGGCCGCCGACCAGCACCACCGCCCCCTCGGTCGCGTAGAAGCCGCGGCTGGCGAGGGTACGCCGTAGCCACGCCTCGTCGTCGGCGTCGTTGAGGTAGGCGACCGCGTGGAACAGCACGGTCTCCGCGAGGAGGAACACCGCGGCCGCAACGGTGATGGCCAGCAGGCCGCGGGAGCCACCGGTCATCCAGTCGGGGTTCGGGCCGTGCACCAGGTGTGCCCCCTGTGCGGCCGCCAGCGCGGACAGGGTGACGAAGGCGCCGGAGCCGACCCACTTCCAGAGCTGCAGGCGGATGCCTCGCCACCTCGCGTGCGCGTAGATGGTGACGACGACCGGGACCAGCCACCACATGGGCAGTAGCAGCGCGCTCGCGAACGCCCATGCCGACAGCGCCTTGTGCGGTCGGTGGCTGCGGCCGACACCGCCGTCGAGGACCCGGCCGATCTCGACGTTGATCACCGACAGGGCCAGCAGGGCCGCGGCAGTCAGCAGCTCGCCCTCCGTGGTCGGTTGCCACCAGGGTCCGCCGAGCAGGAAGGGTAGGACGAGCGCCGCGACGGCGCACAGCGTGATATAGATGCGCAGCCGCAACGGCCTGTTCGTGAACGCCCATCGGCGGGAGGAGTGCACGGCCCCGTCCCTTCCAGCACAGTGCGCCTCGGTGCTCAGATTCTATGACCGTGGTGCAGTCAGCGCGCGGAAACGAGGAGGGAGACAATCGCCCCGCCAGGGGACGACACCGGCGAAAAGCATCCGGGTTCGGTCATCATCGATGGGCCGGCGGTCGAGATCTTGCCCAGACCTTTGCCGTAACCGGCACCGGGATCCGTCGTTTGGGATGGTGTCGGTCGGGGTGGTCCGGTCTTGCGTGAAGGGGTGGGTCTGATGCGCGCAGGGGTTCTGGTCGTGGTGATGGTGCTGGGACTCGTCGCGGCGAGCCCCGCGGCTGCGTCGACGAGCGGGGGTTCTTCGGTGTCCCCGGCCGCTCGGGTGCTGTCGCAGGCGCCGCTGGTGTCGGGTACCGCCGACGTCGGTCCGGTCCCCGGACTGATGGCGACGCGGGTGCACTGGACCCGGTGGAGCGAGCGCGTCGTCCATGGCGACAAC
>JBOHDD010000459.1:0-1829 GCA_050699155.1 Nocardioidaceae bacterium | reverse complement strand
CGGCACCGCGACCGTGACGCAGAGCCGCTGGGGCATCAAGCCGTACTCAGCCTTCCTCGGCGCGCTCAAGCTCGCCGACGATGTCGACGTCGAGTTCGACGCGGCGCTCGTGCCCTCCGGCGGGGGTGCCATGGCAGACGGCAGGTGAGTTCTCCCCCTCCGAACGTTGTTCGGCCCTGTGAAGTCGGTGGCGTGTGCCCCGGGCATCCGGCAATCTTGCCGGGTGATCGAGATCAGCGTGCTGAGCCCTGACGACTGGGGGATCTGGCGGCGCCTGCGGTTGGCAGCGCTGACGGAAGCGCCTTACGCCTTCGGGTCCCGACTCGAGGACTGGCAGGGTGAGGCAGACCACGAAGCGCGATCGCGCAACCGGCTGAGCATCCCTGGGTCGCACAATGTTTCGGCGATGCTCGACGACCGGACGGTGGGTATGGCCAGCGGTACACGGGTGACCACGACCTGATGCCGGACGGGATACGACACGAGCGGGTCATGGAGAAGGTGTTGGCGTTGCAGCTGTAGGACCGCCCAGCGGCAATGCTGGTCGCCGCGGCCACCAGTCGACGGCGGTCCCGGCGGAGTCAGCCCCGGTCCACGGTCTCGCAGTCGATGACGGCGCGGTCGGTCCCGTCAGCCTTGGCCCGGTCCCGGCCGCTGCCGCACGAGATCCTGTCCTCTCCCGCGTCGCCGCTAAGGCGGTCGTCACCGTCTGAGCCGTAGACGCGGTCGTCACCGTCCCCGCCGGTTACGGTGTCCCGCCCCTGCATGGCAACGAGCCAGTCGTGGCCGGACCTGCCCCTGACGACGTCGTTGCCGAGCCCGGCGCGGATCCAGTCGTTGTCGGCGCCACCCGAGACGCGGTCGCGACCGGAGTGGCCGTTGAAGAAGTCGGGCCCAGCACCGAGGCGTGCGACGTCATGGCCCTCGTCGCCCAGCACGGTCATGGCGACCGTGGCGCGAAGGCTGGAGCCGTCGGTGAAGTCGTTCCCGAGCCTCGGCCACACCTCGACCAACAGCGGCCGACGCTGGGTCACGGATCCGGGGATCCGGCACATCGCGGCGATTCCGACTCTGACCCTCTGCCGACGGCAGGCGGGCGACAACCTCCTCCACGACTTGGTGCCGGTGTCGACGAGGCGCAGCCTCCCATTCTGCTGGGTCATCACGAGGTGGCTGTCCTGCTGGCCGGTGCGGAAGCGATACCCGTGCTCGGTCTTGGTGAGCATGGCGACGTCCTTCAGCGGGATGAACCTGCCCTCGCCCATCAGCTCGGTCGTGTAGTTGTACGGCGGGCCTGCAGGCGGATTGTTTCCGGCCGCGAGGCCGACAGAGGCGCCGGCGGTTACGGCGGTCAGGGCCACCCCGGCGAGCACGGCGAGGGCGGGGCCTACGGGGCGTCTGAGCACGGCAACCTCCTGGCGTCCACCACTGGACTGTCCGGCGGCCGGCCGCAGGTTGAGCGTTCGCTGAAGGCGTGCCTGCGCGGTCAGCCCATCCAGTTCGGCACGTTACCCGGCCTTCTGACCCCAATGCGCGTTTTCATCAGATTTTGCCCACGGCCAGGAGCTGGCGTAGCGCCCCCTTGTCGATCTTGCCCACGTTGGTCAGCGGGAGGGCTTCGAGGATCTCCAGCCTCTCGGGTGTCTTGAAGCGGGCAACGCCACGCTCCTCGAAGAGCCGCTCGATGTCGTCCAGCGTGACTGTCGCACCGGCGCGGAGTACGGCGCACACGCACACCCGTTCGTTCACCTTCGCGTCCGGCACCGCGATCGCGGCGCACTGCGCGACCGCCGGCAGCATGTACACCAGGTTCTCCACCTCCTCGGCGG
>JBOHDD010000458.1:0-5655 GCA_050699155.1 Nocardioidaceae bacterium | reverse complement strand
CCTATCCCCTCCCGGAGGCGCAGCGCGACCGGTTCATGGCCAGGGTGTCGATGGGCTACCCCGTCGAGACCTCGGAGCTGGCCATGCTGAACAGCCGCAGCGGCGCCAACCCGCTGGACAGCCTCCGGCCGGTCACCCACGCCGTCGAGGTGGCCCGGCTGGTCGACATCGTCAACAGTGTCTACGTGGCCGAGGCGGTCAAGCAGTACGCCGTCGCACTCACCACCGCTACCCGTCGCTCGCCGGACCTGCGGCTCGGCGCCTCACCACGCGCGACCCTGCACCTGGTGCGGGCCGCCCGCGCCGTTGCGGCCCTCGACGAGCGCGACTACGTGCTACCCGACGACATCCAGGCGCTGGTCGGGCCGGTGCTGGCCCACCGGCTGCTGCCGAACACCGAGGCACACCTCGCGGGTCGCTCCGCGGAGCGGATCATGCACGACATCCTCCAGCATGTTCCGATGCCGCAGGCCCGCGGTCGCAGCGTCACCGGGGAGTGACCACCGTGCGGGCGGTCCTGGAGTCGCTGACGACGCGGGGCCGCGCCTTCCTCGCCGCCGGCACCACCTGCGTTCTGTGCGCGATCCTGCTCGGACAGGACGACCTGCTGCGCGCCGGGATCCTGGTGCTGATGTTGCCGGCCGCGACCCTGCTCTTCGTCGGCCGTGCCCGTTACCGGCTCTCGTGCAGCCGCAGCCTGCTACCGGTTCGCGCCCCCGTCGGCCAGCCGGCGCGGGTCACGCTGACGCTGAAGAACACCGGCCGGCTCCCCTCGAGCCTGCTGATGCTCGAGGACCAGGTCCCTTACGTGCTGGGGACCCGACCCCGGTTCGTGATCGACCAGATCGGTCCGCGGTGGAAGCGGGAGATCGAGTACTCCCTGCGGTCCGACGTACGCGGGCGCTTCACCATCGGCCCGCTGACGGTGCGGGTGTGCGACCCCTTCGGGCTGATCGAGATCCACCGGGCCTTCTCGGCCCGCAACAGCCTGACCGTGACGCCGCAGGTCCAGCCCCTCCCCGAGGGACAGCTGCACGGTGAGTGGTCGGGCACCGGCGACAACCGGCCGCGCGCGTTCGCCGCGGCCGGCACCGAGGACGTGCTGATCCGCGAGTACCGCCACGGCGACGACCTGCGCCGCGTCCACTGGCGTTCCTCGGCCAAGGTGGGCGAGCTGATGGTGCGTCGCGAGGAGCAGCCCTGGCAGACCCGGGCGACCCTGCTGATCGACACCCGGGCGAGTGCGCACCAGGGAAGCGGGCCGGCCTCGTCGTTCGAGTGGCTGGTCACCGCGACCGCGTCCGTCGGCGTACACCTGTCGAAGCTCGGGTACGCGTTGCGCCTGGTCAGCGAGTCCGGTGACGACCACGCCGGCCACTGGCACGACCGCGGCTCCGGTGCCGTCGGCGACACCAACGACCTGCTCGACCACCTCGCGGTCATCGGGCCCAGCCGCCGCGCACGTCTCGAGCTGCCCCGCGACCGCGACGAGGGCGGCGGGGTGTTCGTCGCCCTGATCGGAGTGCTCACTCCCGACGACGTGGAGGCGCTGCGCCGGCACGCCCAGGGCTCCGACGCCGGGTACGCCCTCATCGCCGACCCGTCGGCGTGGACGCGCGACGGGTCACCGGGACGGGAGGAGATCCACGAGCAGGTGCTGCGCACCGCCGGTGAGCTGCGAGCCAACGGCTGGCGGGTCGCGACCGCGGGTCCCCAACATCGTGTCGGCACCGTGTGGGCCGAGCTGTTGCGTCCGATGCGCTCGGGACCGGACGCCGGCACCGCCACACCCGGCACCGCCACACCCGGCACGGGGAGCAGGACGGTCGAGGAGCCGGTGCCGTGAACACCCAGGCCGCACCTCCGCTGCTGTCAGTGTTCGCCTGGCTGGCGGCGGTGGCCGCCGCGCTGGCCTTCGTCCCGCTGCTCGACGACAACGGCTACGTGTTCACCGCGGCCGTGCTGACAGCGGGCCCGCTGGCGGCCGCGCTGCTGCTGCGGTGGGTACGAACGCCGTCCGGCCTGGTGCTGCTGGGCCAGCTCGCCGCGCTGGCGGTCTGGGGCACCTGGCTGCACTTCCCCGAGACCGCCCTCGGCGGTCTCCTCCCGACCAGCGACACCCTGCAGGCACTCGGGTCCACGTTGACCGCGGGCGTCGAGACCGCCAACGACTACGCCCCTCCGGCGCCGGCCACCGAGGGACTGGTGCTGCTCACCACCCTCTCGATCACCGCCTGCTACCTGATGATCGACCTGCTCGGCGTCGGGCTCGGCCGTGCTCCCCTGACCGGGCTGCCGCTGCTCGCTCTGTACACCGTGCCCGCGGCTCTCGCGCCCGACGGCGTACCCGTGCTGGCGTTCGTGCCCGGCGCTGCGGCCTTCCTGCTGCTGCTGGCCTACGACGAACGCGAACGTCTGGGCCACTGGGGCCGCCAGGTCAGCACGCTGACGGGGATGCGCTCCGAGGAGGAGCAGCGCCGGCTGAACACCAGCGCCGTCAACGCGGCCGCGACCCGGGTGGGTGCGGTGGCGCTCGGCTCCGCGGCGGTGCTGCCGTTGTTCATCCCGGTGCTGCCGGAGGGCATGTTCGGTGGCGGACCCGGTGCCGGTGGCGGCAACGGCGAGGTCCGGGTGACGAACCCGATCGTCGACCTGCGCCGTGACCTGGTCGAGCGCTCGCGCGAGACCGCGATGGAGATCCGCACCCGCGACGGCGACGCCAGCTACTTCCGGCTGGCGGCGCTGGACGAGTTCGACGGCGAGAAGTGGAGGTTCTCCGACCGCGACGTCGACGGCAAGTTCGACGTGAGCGGCGCGCTGAGCGCCCCACCCGGGCTCGATGCCGACGTGCGCACCCGTACCGAGGGGTTCGAGGTGGTGGTGTCCAACGGGTTCCAGAGCGACTGGCTGCCGGTGCCGTACGCCCCGACGCGGGTGCAGGTGGGTGGCGAGTGGCGCTACGACCCCGCCACGCTCGACATCGTGGCGGGCACGGAGGACGAGTCCACCGCCGGGCGGGGCTACTCCGTCACCGCGATGGAGGTGCTTCCGACGTTCGAGCAGCTAGACACTGCCGGCGGAGCGCCGACGAGTGTCAGTGGCCGCTACACCGACGTACCCGACAACGTCCCGGACCGGGTCGGTGACGCCGCCGAACGCATCACCGACCGGAGCGCGTCCCGGTTCCAGAGCGCAGTGCTGCTGCAGGAGTGGTTCCGCTTCCGCGGCGGCTTCCGCTACTCCCTGCAGGCACCGGGCGGACACAGCGGCGACGACATCGTGGCCTTCCTGGACGGCAGGGTCGGATACTGCGAGCAGTTCGCCGCCGCGATGGCGCTGATGGCCCGTGAGCTCAACATCCCGGCAAGGGTGGCGGTCGGGTTCCTCAACGCCAGCCCGGTGACGAACGCTCCGTCGGGGCTGTACCGCTACACCTTCGCCGACATGCACGCGTGGCCGGAGCTCTACTTCGAGGGCGTGGGCTGGGTCCGGTTCGAGCCGACACCGGCCGCCCGGGGCGGGTCCATCGCGCCGCCGTACACCCAGGGCACCGCCGAGGGTCCCGAGCCGTTGCCGACCAACCTGCCGACGGCGCCACCGGCCCAGGCGCCCGCGGAGGTGCCGAGCAACCGGCTCGACCCCGGCTCGGCGCCCACCGGCGGCGGCTCCGAGGGTGGCACCTCGCGATGGTGGTACGCCGGAGGAGCAGCGGCGCTGCTGGTGCTGTTGACGCCGGGCGCGGCCCGGGTCGTCGTACGCCGGCGCAGGCTGGCCACGACCGGTGACCCGCTGGATCAAGCCGAGGCCGTGTGGGCCGAGCTGCGTGACTCGATGCGGGACCTGCGCTACGACTGGCCGACGGACACCCCGCGGAGGACGAGCGCGCGGGTGCTGCCGCTGTTGCACCGACGGGAGGGAGCCGAGTCGGCACTACGGCGGCTGGCGCTCAACGTCGAGCGCGCCAGGTTCGCGCGCACCCCCGGTGACGGGTCGACGCTGAGGCACGACCTGGCTCTGGTCGTGACGGCGCTGAAGGCGCGGGAGAGTCGATGGGACCTGTTCAAGGCCGCGCTGCTACCGCGTTCGCTGCGTTCGGCCCACCGGCGGCAGAACCGCGCGGAGACGCAGAGCTTCAGAAACCTGACTCTCGACGCCGACGCCAGCGCTCTTCAAGCCGCTCCATGAACGACCCCGAGGCTTCGGCTCGTGGATGGGACTTCGCCGATGCCTTGGTCTTGGGCTTCTCGGTCTTGGGCTGCTCGGAGGACCCCACGAGGTAGAGGGGCTCGGGCTGGGTGGAGCGACGCCAGGCCGTCAGACCGAAGTAGGCTCCGCCGAGCATCAGGACGAACCCGGCGACGCTGACGGCGGTCTGGGGCATGATGACACCGGTCATCAGGAGAACGATTCCGAGCACGAACATGCCGGCCGAGCCGAACGCTACTCGCCGGTGGCGTGACCGAGCGCTGCTTCCACGCAACGTGGACGCGAACTTCGGGTCCTCGGCTGCGAGCGCTTGCTCGAGCTGCTCGAGCATGCGCTGCTCCTCTTCGGAGAGCGGCACCGTGAACCTCCATCCCCGGGAACCACGGCAGCCGACTCGGTGCGGCTGCCACCACGTCAACCAGTCTAGGCAGCGATTGGGGGAACGGAAACCCGGACCGGCAAACACGGGACGACGGGTCTTGACAACATTCGGCGCAACCATCACGGGCGGTCACGCGTCTACCTAGTCAGATGGACGACGCTGACCCCACAGGCCCCATAAACTGTCGGTTACCTCGGCGTGCATCGGGGGTGCGGCGAGGATCACCCGAGGTCCTCGTTGCCAGGACACGGAGGTAGACAAGTGCAGAGGATCGCGGGGGTGCTGCTGGCGGCGGTACTCGGCATGGCCACGCTGGCCATCACACCGGTGACAGCGTCGGCGACTCACGACGGCTGGCTGACCAAGAGGTTCGCACGCGAGCTGGTGAGGTTCGGCGAACGGGACCGTTCGACGTACGACATCGAGCACGTCCGCGAGCTGCAGTGGCGGCTCAAACGCGAGCGGCTCTACCGGTTCCGGCCCAACGGCCGGTACGGCACCGCCACCCGTGCCGGGGTCAGGCGCTTCCAGCGTCGGCACGACCTCCGGGTCTCGGGCAACGCCAACGAGGCGACCTGGCGGGTGTTGCTGAAGAAGAGCAACAAGAACCGCCGCACCGCCCGGCGCCGCTGCTCCGGTCCTGGCTGGCACATCTGCTACGACCGGCGCAACCACCAGGTGACGCTGTGGCGTGCGGGCACGCTGTGGAACTCGTGGCTGGTGCGCGGTGGGTCGAGCAGCAACAAGACACGCACCGGCAACTTCACGGTGTTCCGCCGGGAGCGTCGGCACCGCAGCAGCCTCTACGGTTCGCCGATGCCCTACAGCCAGTTCTTCTCCGGCGGTCAGGCGTTCCACGGCTCCCGGGCGATGATGAACCCGTACGACGGTCACAGCCATGGCTGCGTCAACATGTACGTCGAGGACGCCCGCCAGCTGTGGAGTCTCACCCACGACCGTCGGCTCCGGGTGCACGTGTACGGCCGCTGGTCCTGACCCACCCAGGTCGCTCCCACGCGCCATGTAACCGGGTGTTCTGGGTGCTTCCCGAGGCGTGTGAGCCTCGG
>JBOHDD010000457.1:0-5151 GCA_050699155.1 Nocardioidaceae bacterium | reverse complement strand
CCCCGGTTGGTGGTGTCGATGCGGATCAGCTCGGAGGTGAACCGGACGACCTCGTCCGAGATGTCATCCATAGTCGCGCTCGACCCCGTTGGCGATCAGGGTCGTCACAGCCTTGAAGGCGCGGATCATCTCGTACGCCGTGGGTGCCGTGAAGCGCACCCGTCGTTCCCCGACACGGTCGACCGAGGGGACCATGCATGCCTGGGTGACCAGCTGTGCTGCGTCGACCTCCACCTCGACGGTGAACGGGCCGGCGTGGCGAGGATCATGACGAACCGCCAGTGCGGCAGCCGACTTCGCGGCCGTGCGTATCTGCTCGAAGGTGGCAGCGGGTGGCCTGCACACGGCGGCGTACCGGGAGACATAGTCCTTGACCGCGGCGGTCTGCGCGGCAGGGGCATACGTGGCGACCGCCGCCTCGCAGGTCCTGTCGTCGCCGGTGACGAGGACGACCGGGACGCCGTACTCGGACACCACGAGGGAGTTCAGGTAACCTTCGCTGGCGGGTTCGCCGTCGACCCAGACCCCGGTGATGGAGTTCGGCAGATAGGTGTGTGCAAGGACCCCTTCGGTGCCGGCACCCGTGTGGTAGCCCAGGAACGCGACACCGTCCACGTGGCCGCGCTGCACACCCTCCACCATCGTGAGCTCCTTGTGCCTGCCCGTGAGCATGGTGGCGCGCACGTCGAGCTGCTCGAGCAGCAGGTTGCGCATGGTCGAGTGCGCCTCGTTGACCAGGACCTCGCTCGCACCGCCCTCGAAGAAGCCGAGGACGGCGGCGTTGACGTCTGAGGTGAACATGGCACGACACCGCTGCCACTGCTCGGTGCCGGGCTCGCAGTCCGCGGGCCAGGTGACCCCCGTCGCGCCCTCCATGTCTGCCGAGATCAGGAACCTCATGAAGCGTCCAGAGTCATCATCGGACGAGCATCGTCAAGATCTTCCGGTGCTGCAACTCCTCAGGGGACGAGCACACCGGGGTTGAGCACGCCTGCCGGGTCGATACGCTGCTTGACCGCACGCAGGATCTCCACGCCGACCGGCCCGATCTCCCCGGCCAGCCAGGGGCGGTGGTCCCGCCCCACAGCGTGGTGGTGGGTGATCGTGCCACCAGCGGCGACGATCGCGTCGCTGGCCGCGGCCTTGGCCGCGGCCCACTGCGTCACCGGGTCCGGGCCCTGCTTGGCGCCGACGGTGAAGTACAGCGAAGCTCCGGAGTCGTAGACGTGTGATATGTGGCAGAGCACGATCGCCGGGGGCTCGGGCCCCAGTGCGCTCTCGAGAGCGGCGCGAACGGCGTCGTACAGCGTCGCCAGGTTGGACCAGAAGGTGGCCGTCTCCAGGGTCTCGACCAGCACGCCGAGGTCGAGCATCGAGTCACGCATGTAGGGCGCGTCGAACCGGCTCTGTGCCCAGGACACACCCGGCTGCTCGCCAAGCGGTGTCCCGCCGAGCTCGGTCAGTGTCGCGGTCACGCGGTCACGTCCGGCCTGGACCTCACCGGGGTCATCACCCTCGTGGCCCACGACCATCAGGCAGCCGCCCGCGGACTGTCCGCCCACCTGGTCGGGCCGGGTGAGGTTGACGGCGGTCTCGCTCTCGTCGGACAGGCGGAGCACACTCGGTGCGGTCCTGGTCTGCGCGAGCCGTCGCAGCGCAGCGGCGCCGTCGCGAAAGGACGTGAAGCGCCAGGCCTCGTACACCCGCAAGGCCGGCCGTCTGCGCACCCGCACCGTGACCGCGGTGATCACCCCGAAGGCACCCTCGGAGCCGAGCACGAGCTGCCGAAGGTCGGGTCCGGCCGCACTCGCAGGTGCACTGCCGAGGCGCAGGTCGCCGATCGGTGTGGCCACTCGGACGCCGACCACGAGGTCGTCGAACCGGCCGTAGCCGGACGAGGCCTGGCCGCTGGAGCGGGTGGCCGCGAACCCACCGATGGTGGCGTACTCGAAGGACTGCGGGAAGTGGCCGAGGGTGAACCCGTGCTCCCCCAGCAGCGTCTCCGCCTGCGGTCCTCGCATGCCCGCCTCGAGGGTGGCGGTCTCCGACTCGGGGTCCAGCGCCAACAGCCCGTCCAGCCGACGAAGGTCGAGCGCGACCACGCCCGCGTAGCCGTCGTCCCGGGCGGCGAGACCACCGACCACCGAGGTGCCGCCGCCGAACGGGACGAGCGCGACGCGCTGCGCACTGCACCACGCCAGCACGCCCGCAACCTGGTCGTGGTCGGCCGGGAGCACGACGGCATCCGGTGCGTCCTGCGCATCGCCGGCCCGGATCCTCAGCAGGTCAGGCGTCGACTTGCCGCGGGTGTGGCGTATCCGCGCCTCACGGTCGAGCAGCACATGCTCGGCGCCGACGAGGTCGCGCAGCGCGGCGACGTGGCTTTCGGACAGGCCGGGGTCGGGTAGCGCGACATCGTCGAGCCTGGTCCCCCGGTGTTCCTCGACCCGCCCGAAGGCGGCCTCGACCAGAGCCCTCGCACCCTCGGGCAGCCTGCCGGCTCGCGCAGGGTCGCCCCAACGCGACCAGTGCATCTCCGTCATGGTGTTACAGTGTGACACATGTCGTCAATTCGTCACATCAGCGAGCAGGCCGACGTCCTCCTCGACGCCGCCCGCCACTGCATCCTTGCCGTCGGCTGGAAGCGTACGACGCTGACCGACGTGGCCCGCCGTGCCGGCGTGTCCCGGATGACGCTGTACCGACGCTGGCCCGACATGCAGACCCTGCTGGCAGACCTGATGGCGCGGGAGTGGGCCGACATGGTGGCCGACCCACGCGACGAGCCGGCCGCCGGTGTCACCCGCACGGTGCGCACGCTCCGCGACAACGCGCTCTTCCGCAGGATCGTCGACGTCGACCCCGAGCTGCTGCTGCCCTACCTGCTCGACCGGCGCGGCCGCACCCAGGACGCGATGCTGCAGCGGCTCACCGCCAGGCTGGGCGAGAGCCAGCGCGCCGGGACCGTCCGCGCGGGCGACCCGGCCCTGCTCGCTCGCACCCTCCTGCTGGCCGCCTACGGGTTCGCGCTCTCGGCACACACGATGACCGGCGACCCTGACGAGCCGACGCTGGAACACCTGGACGCCGAGCTCGAGCTGCTCGCGGAGAGGTACCTCGCCCCATGACGACGCCGGGCTCGGCACTGAACGCAGCCCGCCGCGAGCGTGAGCTGACGGAGGCCACCGACGGCCGGGTGGCCGACCTCCTCGTCGTCGGTCTCGGTGCCACAGGTGCTGGCGTGGCCCTCGACGCCGCCGCCCGCGGCCTCGACGTGGTCGCGGTGGATGCGCACGACCTCGCCTTCGGCACGTCGCGCTGGAGCTCGAAGCTGGTGCACGGCGGACTCCGGTACCTCGCCAACGGACAGGTCCGCATCGCTCACGAGAGCGCGGTCGAGCGCGGCATCCTGATGGCGACCACCGCGCCACACCTGACGCGGGCGATGCCGATGCTGCTGCCCCTGCTGCCGATGGTCTCGCGCCTCCAGGCAGCTCGGGTGGGCTCCGCATTCGCCGCCGGTGATCTGCTGCGGGCGACCGCGCGGACCCCGCGCCGTACGCTGCCGCGGCCACGTCGGCTGAACGCCACGGAGACGCTGGTGGCCGCCCCGGTCCTGCGGGGGCACGGCCTGCGCGGCGGCCTGCTGTCGTGGGACGGACAGCTCGAGGACGACGCCAGGCTCGTCACCGCACTCGCCCGGACGGCTGCCGCACACGGGGCCAGAGTCCTCACCAGGGTCAGAGCGCTCGAGCTGGCCGGCGACGGTGCGGTGCTGCGCGACGAACGCACCGGAACCAGCTGCGAGGTCAAGGCGCGCGCCGTGGTCAACGCCACCGGCGCCTGGGCCGGTGAGCTGGCCGAGCACCTGTCACTGCGGCCCTCGCGCGGCACCCATCTGGTGCTGCGTGGCGAGACACTGCCCGGCCTGCGCACCGCGGTGACCGCGCCGGTGCCCGGCGAGGCCAACCGCTACATCCTGGTGCTTCCGCAGCCCGACGGGCGGATCTACGTCGGCCTGACCGACGAACCCGTGGACGGGCCGATCCCCGACGTCCCCGAGCCGACGGAGCCCGAGATCGGCTTCCTTCTCGACGTGACCTCCGCAGTGTTCGACTGTCCGGTCCGGCGCTGCGACGTCGCGGGTGCCTTCGCCGGTGTGCGCCCGCTGCTCTACGCCGCGGGCCGCACGTCCGACCTCTCCCGGCGGCACGCCGTCCTCACCGGGCCCGACGGCGTGGTCACCGTCGTCGGCGGCAAGCTCACGACGTACCGGCGGATGGCCCAGGACACCGTGGACACGGTCGTCGCCCGGCGAGGCCTCGACGCCGGCCGGAGCCGCACCCGGCGGCTGCCCCTGGTCGGGGCGGCTGCACCCGCCACGCTCCGTCGCAGTGCCGCCCCTCGTCGCCTGGTACGCCGCTACGGCATCGAGGCCGGATCGGTGCTCACCGCCGCCCGCGAGATCACGGCAGGCCTGATGGGCGAGGACGAGCTGCTCTCCCCCGTGGCCGACGGGGTGCCGGCCACGCTCGCCGAGCTGCTGTTCGGCGTCACTCACGAGGGGGCTCTGGACATCGGCGACCTGCTCGACCGCCGTACCCGCATCGGACTCGTTCCCGCGGACCGTGACCGGGCGGAGGAGGCGGCGCGCACCGCGTTGCGGGTCACGGCCCAGGCACCCGGGGCGATCCGGGTGTGACCTCGCACTCATATGCAACGGGTTGCATATGAGTGCGGGGCACCCTAGCGTCGCAGCATGGCCCTGGAGCACGCGATCCTGGTCTCGCTGCGCGAGCAGGCTGGTTCGGGTTACGAGCTGGCGCGCAGGTTCGAGCGCTCGATCGGCTTCTTCTGGGGCGCCAGCCACCAGCAGATCTACCGAACGCTGAACCGCATGCAGGCCAACGGCTGGGTGACGTCCGAGGTGGTGCCCCAGGAGGGTCGGCCGGACCGCAAGGTGCACCGGGTCACCGCCTCCGGCAGGTCCGAGCTGACCCGTTGGCTGGCCGAACCCACGGCCCTGTCGCCGCTGCGGGACGAGCTGGCGGTGAAGCTGCGCGGAGCCGCCTACCTCGACGACCTGCAACCCCTCGCCGCGCAGATCGAGGACCACCGGGCCGCGCACGCGGAGCGGCTCGACCTCTACCG
>JBOHDD010000456.1:0-3500 GCA_050699155.1 Nocardioidaceae bacterium | reverse complement strand
GTAGGAGTGCAGCGCCGGCACCAACGGCCCCGGGGCGACGTAGATCGCCGGCGTGAGCATCGCGATGCCCAGGACCACCACCACGAAGGTGGTGACGAGCAGACCGAGCCACCTGGTGCGGTAGAGCCGCAGCGCCACCAGGTAGGCGGCGGCGACGGCCAGTCCGCCGGTGGTGGCGAACTCGAACATGTTGCCCCAGGGCGCCCGACCGGCGGCGAGGCCGCGGCTCAGCACACCGACCAAGTGGATGAGGAAGGCCAGCACCGTCAAGGAGACGCCGATGCGCCCGAAGCGCTCGGTGCCGATCTCGTCGTCGGCCAGCTCCTCGGCCGGGCGACCAACCACCGTGGTGGCCGCCGGGCCACCCGCACCGACAAGCTCGCGTTCGTGGTCGCGCACCTGCTCCCGCTGCGCGGCCGGCGCCTCGACCCGGCGGGCGCTGGCCCACTCCGCGATGTGTGCCAGTGTCGCGAGCGCGTACACGACGGTGGCGAACACGAAGGTGGTGTCCGAGACGTACCCCAGCTGGTCGGGACTCACGCGTGCTCCAGCTCCTGCGACCCGGGCCGGATCGCGGTCACGATGTCGTCGATTCCGCCGGCCAGGTCGCCTCCCGCAACGCGATCGAGGCCGGCTACCTCGACCACCGTATCCCCGTCGGCGGCACCGGCCCGCACCCAGGCCCGGCGCGGGCGCACGAACAACGAGGTGACCAGTCCGGCGATCGCCACCAGCACACCGGCCAGCGGCACCACCTTGCCGGGGCTGCTGCTGATCTGCAGCTGCACCGCCCGTGACAGGCCGTCGAAGGTGATCGAGCCGGCACCGTCGGGCAGCCGCACCGTCCTGCCCGGCCGCAGCAGCAGGCGGAACGGCTCACCGCCGGCCTGCTCGAACTGCGTCATCTCGTCCTTCTCGAGGACGTACACCGACTGCGGCTCGGACATCTGCAGGTCGCCGTGATAGGCGGTGAGGACCAGCGCCGGGTCGAGAGAGTCGGGAAACGACGAGTACGGGCCGAGCCGCGGGCTGAAGGCCACGGTGGGGAGGAAGAACCCCTCGAACCCGAGCTGCTCGGGTACGGCGTCGGGGGCCTTGATCACGCCGATCGACTTGTACGACGAGTCCTGCGGCAGGAACGGTACCGGTCCCTTGTACGCGACGTTCCCGTTGCCGTCGCGAACGGTGACCTCGGGCGCGTAGCCGTGTCCCACCAGGAAGACCGAGGTCCCGTCGATCTGCAGCGGGTGGTTCACCCGCAGGTTGTAGTCCTGCGGCCTGGCGCCGGGCTGCTCGATGTAGGTGAGGTCGGCGTCGAAGGACCGCGGGGCTCCGCGTTGCTCCGATCCGGTCTCGAACGTGACCGCGAAGTCGTTCACGGTGAAGGTGAACGGGTCCAGGTCCGCTGGGTCGAACCTGGCGCCGGGCTTGAACTCGTCGTACTGGGTGAGGGTGTTGGAGAAGCCCTGGTCCTCCACCACGAGGGCGCCACCCTTGAAGCCGAACAGCGAGCCGTAGGCCACGCCGACCAGGACCACGATCAGCGCCAGGTGGAAGACCAGGTTGCCCGCCTCGCGCAGGTGGCCGTTCTCCGCGGCCACGACGGCGTTGCCGCGTTCATCGACGTACCGGCGCACCCGGTAGCGGCGCTCGCGCAGCGCCCGCTCGGCGCGGTCGGCGACGGCGTGCGGCGCCTCCCCCTCGCTGGTCCAGCCACGGCTCACCGGTAGCCGGCCCAGGTTGCGTGGTGCGTCGGGCGGCTGTGCACGCCAGGCCCGCCAGTACACCTTCGACCGGGGGACGATGCAGCCGACCAGCGAGACCATCAGCAGCACGTAGACCGCGCCGAACCAGACCGAGCTGTAGACGTGGAACAGCCCGAGACGGTCGTACCAGTCCGCCAGCTCCGGGCTGGACTCGCGGAACGCGGACACCGCCGCCGGGTCGACACCGGTCTGCGGGATCACCGAGCCGGGAATCGAGGCCAGTGCCAGCAGGAAGAGCAGGATCAGCGCCGTCCGCATCGAGGTGAGCTGACGCCATGTCCAGCGCATCATCTCCAGCGGCGCCAGGGCCGGCGCGGGCACGGAGGAACGCCGCATCAGATCACCGTCTCGAAGCCGGAGACCCACCCACGCATGCCGGCGATGATCAGGTCCCAGACACCGGTGGCCAGCAGCAGGCCGACACCCACCAGCATCACGCCGCCCAGCCTGGTGACCCATACCTGGTGGCGGCGTACCCACCCGACGGCACCGAGCATCCGGCGGAACGCCAGCGCCGCGAGCACGAACGGCAGCCCGAGGCCGACGCTGTAGACGAACGCGAGCAGCGAGCCACGGGAGGCGGAGGCCTCGGTCAGGCTGAGGGAGAGTACGGCGGACAGCGTGGGGCCGATGCAGGGTGTCCAGCCCAGTCCGAAAAGCACGCCGAGCAGCGGCGCCGCGGCTATCCCGACGGCCGGCACCCGATGGACGCGGATGTCACGCTGCAGGAACGGGACCATGCCCATGAACGCCAGCCCCAGCAGGATGGTGACCACGCCCATCACGCGGGTGATGGTGTCCTGGTACGCCGAGAACCAGCTCCCCAGCGCCCCGAACAGCATCCCGTACGTCAGGAACACCATCGAGAAGCCGAGCACGAACAGCGCCGACCCGAGCAGCAGCCTCCCGCGGTGACCGCGCCCGGCCTCCAGGTCGGCGCCCGACAGGCCGGTCATGTAGGAGACGTATCCCGGCAGCAGGGGTACGACGCAGGGCGAGAAGAACGACACCGTGCCGGCCAGCAACGCCACCGGTATCGCGAGCAGCAATGACCCCTGGAGCACGGTGGAGGACAACCACTCACCCATCAGGCGTCGTCCGAGACGTCGTGCACGAGCTGGACGAGCGTGCCCTGGTCGACCGTGCCCAGGATGCGTGCGGCCACTCGGCCCTTGTCGTCGATGACCAGGGTGCTGGGTATCGCGTCGGGCGGCAGGGTGTCACGGAAGCCGAGGAGCTCCGACCCGTCCGCGTCGTAGATGCTCGGGTAGGGGACGTCGAAGTTGCGCACGAACGCCTGCGCGCTGGCCACTCCGGGCTCCCGCACACTGATCCCCAGGAACCGCACCTGCTGCCGGCGAAGCCGGTCCGCCGCGGCCGCCAGGTCCGGTGCCTCCTCGCGGCAGGGTGCGCACCAGGAGCCCCAGACGTTCAGCACCACGGCCTGCCCGGCGTAGTCACGCAGCGCCAGGGACTCGCCGTCGAGAGTCCGCCCCGACAACGCGGGTGCAGGCTCGCGCTCGGGCTCGGGGATCGTGGTCACGGTGCCGCTGCCGACGACGTACCCCTCGGCGCCCCCCATGGTCTGCGAGCAACCGGACGCCACCGTGACGGCCAGCAGCGTCCCCGCGACGACGGCCGCAGCCCGCACCGCGGGTGCCGGGGATGGGCGACGTGACAAGCTCAGGCTCCCGCGGAGAACGGTGCGTTGCGACCCCGAACGGGCAGCAGGTC
>JBOHDD010000455.1:0-13600 GCA_050699155.1 Nocardioidaceae bacterium | reverse complement strand
TTCGTCAGGTGGACCGACCCGCCGCCGTCGGCGATCGAGTCGCACGTGGTCCTGTCGGTGAACGCCCGCATCAAGGTCGTGCGCCGGCCGTTCTCGGCGGTGGGGCCGGGGAGCGTCGTGGAAGGAGACTGCTGGTGGGAGTCCGAAGGTTGGAGACGCGGCGGAGTCGGGTCAGCTCGCCGCAGGGAGGGCGGGTACGCCGAGGATCCGGTCGATGACCGACTGGGGGAGGCGCGACTCACTCTCGGAGGCAGCGATCATCAGATCGGTGGCCATCTCGATCTCTGCCAGGACTGCCGGATCCTGGATCTCGACTGCGAGTCTGTCGTTCATGCCGGCCCCCACGTCTGCTGCTGTTAATGCTAACGAGGACGCCGCCGACTTGTTATGGCTCGAACGGCTCACCATCAGTGGCGCGCCGGGAAGCCAAACCGACCGCCGGGTGGGCGACGCGGTTGTCACCCACCCGGCCACGGCGTAGGCCGACAGTCCCAGCCGGCCGGCAGTCAGGCAGTGGCCACCGTCCCTGCCGCGCCCATCCGGCGTCGCTGCCGTCTGATCCACTCCATCAAGCGTGCCCGCATCCGCCCAGTCCTCCCTCTCGTCCTGCCGCCACGTGCGGTGGGTGGTGCTAGCTCACCCGTCCGTGGGGGCGACGCGACCGCATTCGCATGGTCGTACCGAACGGGATACCGGTCTCGAGGATGGCGGTCAATCGTCGGGGGCATCGGCCGGGTGAGCCTGCAGCCCCGGAGGGGCTATGCGCGCATCCAGCGCCTATGCCCGGAGTATGCGGACATGTACCGGCCGCATGTGGACGTGGACACTGCCACGGCACCGCAACCCCACAACCGGGCCACTCCTCGCATCGCATGGTAGGGCGTCGGTGTCATTTTCGGGCTGCGACCGATCTGTCGACCGCTGCCGGCAGCTCGCGTTCGCAGCGGATGGCGTTCTTGTTGCTCGGCCATCGCTGGGGCGACAACTTCACCATCTGCTGGCGGTCGGTCCGCCTCTGCCCGCCAGCCATCGACCTCGAACCCCGGACAACTCACCCTTAGCGCGATATTGAAGGTGAGTTGTCCGGGTGTCGACGTCGCAACCGACGCGCACGCAGAGCGTCAGCTCAACGAGACATCACATCAGCGCGCCAGGCAGGATTCGAACCTGCGACCGTCGGATTAGAAGTCCGGTGCTCTATCCAGCTGAGCTACTGGCGCTTGCGCGGACCATCCTCGCACCGAGTCCGCGTGGGACACCAAGTGGCGAGCAGATGTGCTCACGGCCGCAGTGCCGCCATCCACTCCTCGACCTCGGCTGCCGACCGGGGCATCGAACCCGACAGGTTGGTGAAGCCGGACTCCGTGACGAGGACGTCGTCCTCGATCCGGATCCCGATTCCCCGCAGCTCCTCGGGCACCAGCTCGTCGTCGCCGTGGAAGTACAGACCTGGCTCGACGGTGAGCACGTAGCCGGCCTCCAGGGGGCCCTGCGCGTACTTCTCCTTCGGCGCCTTCGAGCAGTCGTGCACGTCGAGGCCCAGCATGTGACTGACCCCGTGCACCGTCCATCGACGGTAGATCTTGCTCTCGGGGTCGAGCGCCTCCTCCGCGCTCACCGGCAGCAGCCCGAGATCGGACAGGCCGTGGGCCAGCACAACCATCGCGGCATCATGCGGGTCGGTGAACCCGGCTCCCGGCTTGACGGCCTCGAACCCGGCGTTCTGCGCGTCGAAGACCAGCGTGTAGAGGTCCCGCTGCAACGACGTGAAGGTGCCGCTGATCGGCAGGGTGCGGGTGATGTCGGCGGTGTAGAGCGAGCTTGCCTCCACCCCCATGTCGAGCAGCACCAGGTCACCGGGGCGCACCGGCCCGTTGTTGTCGATCCAGTGCAGCGTGGTGGCATGCGGCCCAGCACCGACGATGGACGCGTACCCGACGTCGTTGCCCTCGGTGCGAGCCCGGCGCCAGAACGTGCCCTCGATCCAGCGCTCCCCGTGAAGCAGCACCTGCTCCCACTCGCGCAGCATGTCGTCGAACCCTCGCCGGGTGATGTCGACCGCGAGCTGCAGCTGCTCCACCTCCCAGGAGTCTTTGGTCAGGCGCAGCTCCGACAGCACGTTGGACAGCTCGGTGTCTCTGTCTCGGTCGGACGTGACGCGGGCGTCCACGGCCGGGTCGACGTTGCGGTGGAGGCGGACCCGGTCACCCCGGACGACGCAGTCGAGCTCGTCGATGTGCCGACAGGTGATGCCCAGCCGGTGCTCGGTCTCGCCCAGCGAGGGCCGACGGCCGACCCAGAACTCGCCGTACCTGCGGTCGCGGAAGAACTCGTCGCTCTGTCGCGAGGCTCGCGGTCGGAAGAACAGCGTCGCCTGTTCATCGGCCATCACGAACACTGCGTCGGACTCTTGGTTGCCGGTCAGCCACACATGCGCGGTGTCGGCGCGGAAGCGGTAGTCGCAGTCGTTGTTGCGGGGCTTGAGTGTGCCCGCCGGAACGACGAGCACCTCGCCCGGGAACCGCTTCGCCAGCCGCTCACGCCGCCGGCCGGTCCATCCGGCCACCGGCTCCGCCGCGACGTCACGTTCGCCGTCCGCCCAGCCCTGGCGCATGAACCTCGCGAGCGCCTCCGTCACCGACGGGTCGTGACTCTCGGTGTTGGGCTGGGCGGTGTTGGGCTGCTCGGCGTTGTTCGACACGAGTCCTCCTGCTCAGCGGTTCGTCCAGAGTAGTCGGTTTCCGAATTGCGCATAGGCTCTGGTCATGGCCCACCCGCCGCCGCCGTACCCGCCGCTGGTACAGCAGCCCGCACGCCGGCGCAGCTGGCTGGTCGTGCTGGCCTCGCTCGTGCTGGGCCTGGGTGCGGTCGCGGTGGCGGTGCTGATCGTGCTGTTCGGAGGGCCTGAGGCTGCACTGGTCGGTTTCGTGCTGGCGGCCATCCCGGTGCCGTTCCTGGTCGCGGCGTACCTCTGGCTCGACCGGTACGAGCCGGAACCCTGGCGCTACCTGGTCAGCGCGCTCGGCTGGGGGGCGGTGATGGCGACGACTCTGGGCGTGACGTTCACCGCCATCGGCGCTCAGCTGTCGGGGACCAGTGGCGACGTGTCCGGGGTCCTCTGGGCCCCGGTGGCCGAGGAGCTCGCCAAGGGTGCCTTCATCCTGCTCGTCGTGCTGCTGCGCCGCCGGGAGGTCGACGGGGTGCTGGACGGGATCGTCTACACCGGGATGGTGGGCATCGGCTTCGCGTTCACGGAGAACATCCTGTACTACATGGCCAGCTACTCCGGCCAGGCCGCCCAGCCGGGCGGGCTGGGCGCGGTGACCGGCCTGTTCGTACTGCGTGGGGTGATCAGCCCCTTCGCACACCCGCTCTTCACCTCCGCGGTGGGGATCGGCATCGGGATGGCTCTCCAGGCGCGGTCCCTCCGCGGGCGGCTCCTCTGGCCGTTGGCGGGGTACGTCGTCGCTGTCGGCATGCACGCCGCCTGGAACGGCAGTGCCCTGCTTGGCGGGGGTACGGCGTTCCTGCTGACCTACGTGCTCGGTATGGTCCCTGCGCTGGGACTCGTGTTGGCCCTCGCCCTGTGGGTACGCCGCCGGGAGGGCCGGGTGCTCACCATGGCGCTCGACGACTGTGCCCGGAGGGGCTGGCTGCACCCAGCCGAGGTCCCCTGGATCGCGAGCCTGTCGCACCGCGGCTCCGCCCGGATCTACGCGCGCCGCCTGCGTGGCCCGTTCGGGGCGCGGGCGGTGAAGGAGTACCAGCAGGCCGTCGCCGAGCTCGGGTTCCTGCACGACCGGGTGATGCGTGACCGTGCCCCGAAGGACACCGCCGCCCGCCAGGCCGATATCCTGCGGCGGATGGCATTGTGGCGCCCACACGTCGTACTCCCTCCGCCGCTGCCCACACCTCCCCTCCACCTCTACCGATAGGCCGGGCGATGAGGGCAGGCTGCGGGGCACGCGCTAGCGTTTGCGCAGAGTACGGCCGCTTTTCGGCCGGTGGAGCATCGTTCTAGAAGGGATCGCGGTGGCAACGGACGACACCTCGTCTGCGCTGCTTGGCGTCGTGGTGCGTCTGCGCGAGTCGTTGGTGCAGACCCAGCTGCCCCTGGACGCTCCCGACGCGGACGTGGCCCGCCAGAACCGCAGTGAGCTGGTCGACCAGCTAGAGGATTACATCCTGCCACGGCTGCTGCAGATCGACGCGCCCCTGCTGGCCGTCGTCGGAGGATCCACCGGCGCCGGCAAGTCGACCCTGGTGAACACGCTCGTGGGCCAGCGGGTCACCCAGCCGGGGGTGCTCCGGCCGACCACCCGCTCACCCGTCCTCGTGCACCACCCCGAGGACGCCTCCTGGTTCGACAAGTCACGGACGCTGCCCGACCTGGCCCGCACGACCGGGGTTCCGGGCGGCGCCGACACCCTCCACCTCGTCGCCACCGAGAAGCTCCCGGCCGGGCTCGCCATCCTCGATGCGCCCGACATCGACTCGGTGGAGCTGGCCAACCGGGTGCTCGCCACCCAGCTGCTCGCCGCCGCGGACCTCTGGCTCTTCGTCACCTCCGCCGCGCGCTACGCCGACCAGGTCCCGTGGGACTTCCTCAAGACCGCCGCGGAGCGCAGCACCGCCGTAGCGATCGTCCTGGACCGGACGGCGGAGCACTCGGTCCGCGAGGTCAGCTCACACCTGGCCCGGATGCTGGCGACGCGCGGACTCGGGGAGTCACCGTTGTTCTCGGTGCCCGAGTCGCCCGTCGACGACCAGGGACTGCTGCCGGAGTCGGCGGTCGAGAGTGTGCGTGAGTGGCTGCACTCGCTGGCCGAGGACTCCACGGCTCGTGATGCCGTCGTACGCCAGACCCTGGACGGTGCGGTGCGCTCGCTGGGCAAGCGCACCCGTGCCGTCGCCGACGCGGCGCGTATCCAGCACGAGATGCTCGAGTCCCTGCGCACCGAGGTGGACGGGACCTACGACAACGTGATCGAGGCGGTCGACACCGCGACCAAGGACGGCACGCTGTTGCGCGGGGAGGTGCTCGCGCGGTGGCAGGAGTTCGTGGGCACCGGAGAGCTGCTGAAGTCGCTCGAGGAACGCATCGGACGGGTCCGGGACCGTGTCATGCGGGCCGTGCGCGGGCGACCGGAGACCGCACGCCGGCTCACGGTCGCCGTGGAGTCCGGGCTCGAGACGTTGCTCCTGGAGCACGCCGAGAGCGCGGCCGAGCGGGTCGAGGCTTCCTGGCGGTCGACCCCTGCGGGGCAACACCTGCTGGAGGAGTCACGTACCGACCTGGGGCGGGCCTCGCGTGAGTTCCGGCCGGCGGCCGAGCGCGCGGTCCGCGACTGGCAGAAGGATGTGCTGGAGATGGTGCGGGTCGAGGGCGCCGACCGCCGCTCGCGGGCACGGTTCCTGGCCTACGGCGTCAACGGGCTCAGCGTCGCGCTGATGGTCGTGGTGTTCGCGCACACTGCCGGACTGACCGGAGCCGAGGTCGGGATCGCCGGCGGCAGCGCCGCGGTCGGCCAGAAGCTGCTGGAGGCCGTCTTCGGTGACCAGGCCGTACGCCGTCTCGCCGCGCAGGCGCGGTCCGACCTTCGGCGTCGCGTCGAGGCGCTGATGCACGACGAGCGACGTCGTTTCCTCGACGTACTCGACTCCAAGGAGGTCGATCCCAAGGCGGCCGACAATCTGCGTCAGCTGGCACGGGACATCGACGACGCTCGACTCGACAAGGCAATCCGATGAGCTCGCTGGTCGAAGGGGTGAAGAAGAGGATCGGCCGCGGCACCGATGTGACCGCTCGCCTGGCCGGTCTGGAGGAGGCTGTCGCGGCAGCGGACGGCAGGCTGCCCGACGAGCTGGTCGTGGGCGTTCGGCAGGTCGTGGAGCGGGGTGGTCAACGGCTCCGGCTGTCCGGCGACCACACCGTCGTCGGCCTGGCCGGCGCCACGGGTTCGGGCAAGTCGTCGCTTTTCAACGCCCTGTGCGGCCTGGACCTGGCCGCGATCGGGGTCAAGCGCCCCACCACCTCCTGGGCACTCGCCTGCGCGTGGGGGCCTGACGGCGCCGGCGAGCTGCTCGACTGGGTGGGCATCCCACGCCGGCACCAGGTGTCGCGAGGCAGCCAGCTGGACAGCATCCACATGTCCGACGCGGACGGGGAGCTGCAGGGTCTCGTCCTGCTGGACCTTCCCGACCACGACTCGACGGAGGTGTCGCACCACCTCGAGGTCGACCGTCTGGTGCAGATGGTGGACCTGCTCGTGTGGGTTCTCGACCCGCAGAAGTACGCCGACGCGGCCATCCACGATCGATACCTGAAGCGGCTGGCCTCGCACTCCGACGTGATGCTGGTGGTGGTCAACCACATCGACGAGGTGCCGGCGGACCAGCGCAAACCGCTCCTCACAGACGTCGAACGCGTTCTCGAGCAGGACGGCCTGGGTGGGGTGCCGGTGCTGTCGACGTCGGCGACCCAGGGAGAGGGGGTCGACGACCTGCGCAAGCAGCTCGTGCAGCGGGTGCAGCGGAAGGCGGCCTCACGTGACCGCATGGCCGCCGACGTCGAGGACGCCGCCGCACGGTTGTCCGCCGCGACCGGCGACTCCCGCCCCGACGATGTCGCCCAGTCGTCGAAGTCGAAGCTGGTGGACGCCTTCGCCGGCGCCGCCGGGGTGCCGGTCGTGGTCGACGCCGTGCGCCGGTCCACTCGGGCGCGGGCACGGCAGGCGACCGGTTGGCCGGTGACCAAGTGGGTGGCGAGGCTGCGGCCCGACCCGCTCAAGCGCCTGCATCTCGACGTCGGCCCTGGGAGGAAGTCGGACCCGGAACACGCCGCACTCCACCGTGCGGGACGGACCTCCCTTCCCGAGGCGACCGAGGTGGAGAGGGCGCGGGTCGACACAACGGTGCGCGCGATGGTGACCGACGCCGTCTCGGCGCTGCCACACCAGTGGGCCACCGCGGTCCGGCGCGCGTCGCTGTCCCGGCTTGACGACATCGGTGACGCCCTGGACCGCGCGGTCGGTGAGACCGACCTCGGTGTCACACGCAAGCCGTTGTGGTGGCGGACGGTGCAGCTGCTGCAGTGGCTGCTGTTCCTGACCGCGCTGGCCGGCGGCGTCTGGCTGGGTGCGCTGTTCGCCTTCAGCTACCTCCGCCTGCCCGAACCCCCCACGCCGGCCTGGCAGGACGTTCCGCTACCCACCCTGATGCTGCTCGGTGGTGTGCTGGTGGGGGTCGTCCTCGCGCTGCTCGCCAGGATGCTCTCCACGCTGTCGGCGAACCGGCGGGCGGCGCGCGTCGACCGGCGACTGCGGTCGGCCATCACCGAGGTGGTGCAGGAGATGGTCATCGACCCGGTCGAGGCCGAGATCGGGGCCTACCGCACCTGCCGGGACGGCCTCGCGGTCGCGCTCAAGCGCTGAGGCCGGTTTCTGCGCACAGCCGGTCGCACTGGTCCTGTTGTCCACCGTGGCGCTCCACGGGTCGGTCACGGCGCCGCTGCAGGGACGATGCTTGTCGCAAAGCGCTCGCGACGACAGGAGGCAGAGACGATGGGCGATGTGCAGGTGACCCTCTACGGTTACGTCGGCCAGGAGGTCACGTTCACCGAGACCGGCAAGGGCGACGTGGCCTCGTTCCGGGTCGGCACCACGCCACGGATCCGTGACTTCCGCAACGGTGGCTACCGAAACGGCGAGACCGTGTGGACGCAGGTTGCTGCGTGGCGCACCCTGGCCAAGAACGTCGCGGCCTCGCTCAATGTCGGGGACCCCGTCGTGGTGGTCGGCCGGATGCGCACCCGGCGTTGGACCGACAGGAACGGCGAGGCCCGCGAGCGCAACCATGTCGAGGCGCAGACCGTCGCGCACGACCTCGCCTGGGGCACCAGCGCGTTCCGGAGGAACCCCAAGCAGGCGCCGCGGGACGACACCGACGACCCCTTCGACGAGGTGCTCACCCGCGCCGAGCAGGCCCCGGTGACCGTGGATCCGGCGACGGGTGAGATCCGCTCGCCCGACGAGACGCCGGACTGGCAGCCGGGCGAGGACGGCGAGGACTCCTCCCACCAGGCGGCGTGACTTCCGGCCCGATTGGGTTAACGGGCTGTCCTGCCCGTAGGCTCGGGGCCCATGGCTGAGTTCGTCTACACGCTGCGCAGTGTGCGCAAGGCTCACGGTGACAAGGTCATCCTCGACAACGTCACCCTCTCGTTCCTGCACGGTGCAAAGATCGGCGTCGTCGGGCCCAACGGCACCGGCAAGTCCACGCTGCTGAAGATCATGGCCGGGCTGGAGCATCCGTCAAACGGTGACGCGAAGATCGACCCGGAGGCCACCGTCGGCATCCTCCAGCAGGAGCCGCCGCTGACGGAGGGCAGGACCGTGCTCGACAACGTCGAGGAGGCGGTCGGAACGGTGAAGGGCAAGCTCGCCCGGTTCAACGAGATCTCGGCCGAGCTGGCCGCCCCGGACGCCGACTACGACAAGCTGCTGGCCGAGATGGGCGAGCTGCAGACCGACCTGGACCACGCCAACGCCTGGGACATCGACTCGCGACTCGAACAGGCCATGGACGCACTGCGCTGCCCGGCACCCGACGCGCTGGTGGACCGGCTGTCCGGTGGGGAGCGGCGCCGCGTGGCGCTGTGCAAGCTGCTGCTCGAGCAGCCCGACCTGCTGCTGCTCGACGAGCCGACCAACCACCTGGACGCCGAGTCCGTGCTGTGGCTCGAGCAGCATCTCGCCAAGTACCCCGGCTGCGTGCTGGCGGTCACACACGACCGGTACTTCCTGGACAACGTGGCGCAGTGGATCCTCGAGCTCGACCGCGGCAGGACACACCCCTACGAGGGCAACTACTCGACGTACCTCGAGACGAAGAAGCAGCGGCTGGTGGTCGAGGGACGCAAGGATGCCAAGCGGCAGAAGATCCTCGAGCGCGAGCTCGAGTGGGTGCGGTCCAACCCGAAGGCACGGGCGAGCAAGAGCAAGTCCAGGCTGACACGGTACGAGGAGCTGCGGGCCGAGGCAGAACGCAACCGCAAGCTGGACCTGCAGGAGATCAACATCCCCGCGGGACCGCGGCTCGGCGATGTCGTGCTCGAGGCGAGTGGCCTGGCGAAGAGCTTCGGCGACCGCACCCTGATGCATGACCTGTCCTTCTCCCTGCCGAAGGCGGGCATCGTCGGGATCGTCGGTCCCAACGGTGTCGGCAAGACCACCCTCTTCCGGATGATCGTGGGGGAGGAGCAGCCCGACGTGGGGAGTCTGAAGGTCGGCGACACGGTCAGCATCTCCTACGTCGATCAGAGCCGCGGCGGCATCGATGCCCACAAGAACGTGTGGCAGGTCGTCTCCGACGGCCTGGACCACATCAAGGTCGCGAGCTTCGAGATGCCGTCACGCGCCTACATCGCGTCGTTCGGCTTCAAGGGGCCGGACCAGCAGAAGCCTGCCGGGGTGCTCTCCGGCGGTGAGCGGAACCGTCTCAACCTCGCGCTGACCCTGAAGATGGGCGGCAACCTGCTGTTGCTGGACGAGCCGACCAACGACCTCGACGTCGAGACGCTGCAGTCCCTGGAGAACGCCCTGCTCGACTTCCCCGGATGTGCCGTCGTCGTCTCCCACGACCGGTGGTTCCTGGACCGGGTGGCCACCCACATCCTGGCCTGGGAGGGCGACGAGGAGGATCCTTCGAGGTGGTTCTGGTTCGAGGGCAACTTCGCCGACTACGAACAGAACAAGATCGAGCGCCTCGGTGAGGAGGCGGCCCGGCCGCACCGCGTCACCTACCGCAAGCTGACCCGCGACTGAGCGCCTGACAGCTCGGCCGGCCGGTGTGCCTCAGCGCCCGATCGACGACCCCGGCCACGGCCTTCCGCCGGTGATGGTCTCGGCCACACGGCCGAAGACGCGCTCCAGCACGGCCAGGTCCTCTGGCGAGGTGATGTCGATCAGGTTGCGGCGGACGCCTGCCACGTGCGTCGGTGCCGCGTCGGCCAGGCGCTGGAAGCCGGTGTCGGTGAGGTGGGCGAAGATGCCCCGCCCGTCGGAGGGGCAGGAGATTCGCTCGACCAGGGCGTCCCGTTCCATCCGGGCGACCGTGTGGGTCAGCCGGCTGCGGGAGTGGTTGAGGGAGTCGGCGAGCTCGGACATCCGCATCCGGTGCTCATCGGCCTCGGACAACCGGACCATGATCTCGTACTCAGGCAGCGAGAGGTCATGCTCCTCCTGCAGGTCCCGGTCGAGACGCATGGTGAGCTGCGTGGTGCCCATCAGGTAGGTACGCCAGGTCCGTTGCTCTTCGTCGGTCAGCCACCTGGTCGTCGTCGCCGTACTCATGCCCGACAGACTACGCCAGCGGTAGTTGACACCTCAACCTAATCAGCTCCCCTTTAGTTGACTGTGACGGGGGGCGGCGGGTGGGTGGAGCCGGCGTCGGTGCGCACCATGCGTACGGCGAGGTCGGCGTAGAGCTCGGCGATCGACTCCGCGCTGCGACCACCATCGTCGCGGTACCAGCGAGCCACATCGACCGCGAGCGACAGCAGGGCCAGCGTCGTACCCGCGATGTCCGGGACGTCGAAGACGCCCCCCTCGACCCCGGCGGTGATCACATCCCGCATCTGGCGGTCGATCTCGCGCCGGCGTACGGCGATCTCGCGCCGATGCTCGGTCGTGAGGGCGGCCAGCTCGTACTGCACGACCCGCGCGGCGGTGTGGTGCTCGGCGTGCCACTGGGTGAACGCCTCGACCATGTCGTGCAGCCGGGTGATGGGCTCCTCGCCTGCCCCACTGGCCGTGCGCAACACCTCCAGCGCCCGGTCGTGCCCGTCACGGCTGATCAGGAACAGCAGCTCCTCCTTCGAGCTGTGGTGCACGTAGACGGCCGCCGGGCTCATCCCCGCACCCGCGGCGATGTCGCGGGTGGTGGTCGCGTGGTAGCCCCGCTCCGCGAACGCGGCCGTGGCCGCAGCCACCAGCCGGCTGCGGGCGTCCGGCGGGGCCGCGTTGCGCTCGGCCATGTGCTGCTCCTCTGTGCTGCTCCTCTGCCTCGACCACGCATTGACTACGATGGGCCACCCGTTGCATTCTAAGCAAGCGCTTAGTACGCCGTACTCCCGTGACGTTAGGCAGGCCACCGTGCGAGGCAGCTCGGCCGCTGCCTCGGCCGCCGACCACCCGACGTAGGCTCGGACCTCGCGCAGAGCCCGCACGAGTGCACTCTGGAAAGGACGCAGCAATGCCCGAAGCAGTCATCGTCTCCACGGCTCGATCGCCGATCGGCCGGGCCTTCAAGGGCTCGTTGAAGGACGTGCGCCCCGATGACCTCACCGTCCAGGTGGTCCGCGCCGCGCTGGGCAAGGTGCCCCAGCTCGACCCGAACGACATCGACGACCTGATGCTCGGCTGTGGCCTCCCGGGTGGCGAGCAGGGCTACAACATGGGCAGGGTGGTATCGATCCTGCTGGGCATGGACCACCTCCCGGGTACGACGATCACCCGATACTGCTCGTCGAGTCTGCAGACGACCCGGATGGCGATGCATGCAATCAAGGCCGGTGAGGGCGATGTCTTCATCTCGGCGGGTGTCGAGGCCGTCAGCAGGTTCGTCAAGGGCAACAGCGACTCGCTCGAGGACACCAAGAACCCCGCCTTCGAACAGGCGCTCAACCGCACCGAGAAGCAGGCGCAGGGCGGCGCCGAGGCGTGGCGCGACCCCCGCGAGGACGGCGACGTGCCCGACATCTACATCGCGATGGGGCAGACCGCTGAGAACCTCGCCGAGGCCAAGGGCGTCACCCGTGAGGACATGGACGAGTTCGGCGTGCGCAGCCAGAACCTCGCCGAGAAGGCGATCTCGGACGGGTTCTGGGAGCAGGACATCACCCCGGTGACGCTGCCCGACGGCGCCACCGTCTCCAAGGACGACGGCCCGCGCGCCGGCGTGACGCTGGAGAAGGTGTCACAGCTCGACCCGGTGTTCCGTCCAGACGGCCGGGTCACTGCCGGCAACTGCTGCCCGCTCAACGACGGCGCCGCCGCGGTGGTCGTGATGAGCGACACCAAGGCGCGCGAGCTCGGGCTCACCCCGCTGGCGAGGATCGTCTCGACCGGTGTGACCGCACTGTCACCGGAGATCATGGGGCTCGGTCCGGTGGAGGCCTCCAAGCAGGCGTTGGGCCGCGCCGGCATGACCATCGACGACATCGACCTCGTGGAGATCAACGAAGCCTTCGCGGCGCAGGTGATCCCGTCGTACCGTGACCTGGGCATCGACGTCGACCGGCTCAACGTCAACGGCGGCGCGATCGCGGTCGGACACCCGTTCGGCATGACCGGAGCCCGCATCACCAGCACGCTGGTCAACTCGCTGCAGTTCCATGACAAGCAGTTCGGCCTGGAGACGATGTGTGTCGGGGGCGGCCAGGGGATGGCCATGGTCCTGGAGCGGCTGTCCTGAATGGCGCAGCAGATGACCGGCAGGCTGGTGGGCAGGGTCGCACTGGTGACGGGTGCCAGCCGTGGCATCGGACATGGCGTCGCCGAGCGTCTCGTCTCCGAGGGCGCCCGCGTGTGCATCACCGCCCGCAAGCAGGAGGCGCTGGACGAGGCCGTGGCCAGGCTCGGTGGCGGCGAGCACGCGATTTCGGTGGCCGGTAAGGCCGACGACGCCGACCATCAGGCGGATGCTGTGGCGCGGACGCTGGACGCGTTCGGCAGCGTCGACCTGCTGGTGAACAACACCGGCATCAACCCCGTGTACGGCCGGATGATCGACCTGGACCTCGATGCCGCACGCAAGATCTTCGAGGTCAACGCGCTCGCCGCCCTGTCGTGGACACAGCAGGTGCACAAGGCGTGGATGGCGGACAACGGTGGGGCCGTGGTCAACGTGTCGTCGGTGGCGGGTCTGCGGCCCGCACCCGGCATCGGCTTCTACGGCGCGACCAAGGCGATGCTCGCGCACATCACCGAGGAGCTCGCGGTCGAGCTCGCCCCTGGCATCCGGGTCAACGCGGTGGCACCCGCGGTCGTGAAGACGAGGTTCGCGTCCGCCCTGTACGAAGGCAAGGAGGCCGAGGTCTCCGAGGGGTATCCGATGCAGCGCCTCGGGGTGCCTGACGACGTCGCCGGAGCGGTGGCGTTCCTGCTGTCGCCCGACGCCTCGTGGGTCACCGGCCAGGTCCTGGTGCTCGACGGTGGCATGACGCTGATGGGCGGCATCTGAGCGTGTCGGCGGTCGAGGGCGCCGGAGTCGTCGTCACCGGGTCCGGTCACGGCATCGGTCGCGCGCTCGCCCGTCGACTGGCCGACGGTGGTGCGCGGGTTGTCGTCAACGACCTCGATGCCGATGCCGCCCGGTCCGTTGCCGAGGAGATCGGTGGGTACGCCGTACCCGGCGACGCAGCCGGTGAGGTCGGCGTCGGTCAGCTGGTCGCCACGGCACGCGAAACGCTCGGCGGGGTCGACATCTACTGCGCCAATGCCGGGATTGCGCCGTCCGGCGGTCCGGAGGCAGCCGAGGACGCGTGGAGCCGCGCCTGGGACGTCAACGTGATGGCGCATGTCCGTGCGTCGCGGCTGCT
>JBOHDD010000454.1:0-2749 GCA_050699155.1 Nocardioidaceae bacterium | reverse complement strand
CTCCCTGATGTCGGCGAGAGCACGGTGGTTGCCGTTCTTCGGGGGGCTGGCGAAGTAGACCCGCGGGTACCACCGGCGGACCAGCTCCTTGATCGAGGAGACGTCGACGATCCGGTAGTGCAGGGCGTTGTCGATCCTGGGCATGTCGCGTGCCAGGAAGGCACGGTCGGTGGCGACCGAGTTGCCCGCCAGCGGGGGCCTGGTGCCCTCCGCCATGTGGGCGTTGACGTAGTCGAGCACCTGGGTCTCGGCGTCGTCGAGGGTGGTGCCCTGGTCGAGTACGTCGAGCAGCCCCGACGCGGTGTGCATCTGTCGTACGACGTCGTTCATCTGCGCCAGTGCGGCCGCCGGAGGCTTGACCACCAGGTCGATGCCGTCGCCGAGCACGTTCAGGTCGAAGTCGGTCACGAGCGCGGCGACCTCGATGAGCGCGTCCCGTTCGAGCTCGAGACCCGTCATCTCGCAGTCGATCCACACCAGTCTGTCGTTCACGTCACACCACCCTATGCCCTCCGATCCCGGGAGGCTGCCGGGCGGCGGAAACGCGGGACCTATCCTGCCTACGGAGACGCACTGGTCGACGGCGAGCAGCTGGAGTTCAGCGAGACCGAGGACCCCATCACCACGCTGCGCCGAACCATCGACGAGGCGGCTCAGGCGCGTGGGTAGCCGGGGTCGACCTTCGGCCGGGCCGCCATGATCGGGTGGTGCGGGTCGGGCTGGCCGGGCTTCCAGCCGACGGCGAACTGGACCATCATGTCGTGGTCCTCGTGCGCGAGGTTGTGGCAGTGCACCATGTAGCGGCCGCGGTGGTGGAGGAACTGCATGAGCAGTCGCACCTTCTCGTTCTCTCCGACGTACACCGTGTCCTTCGGGCCGAGCTCGTAGTCGAACGGCGGACGCCCGTTGCGGCTGAGCACCCTGAAGTCGACGAGATGGATGTGGGCGGGGTGGAACCACCCCCCGGACTTGTTCTCCACGTCCCAGATCTCGATGTCCCCGAGGTCCGGGTCGGCGCTCAGCAGCTGGAACTCGCTGCCGATCACGTCGTTCCAGGAGCTGCCGTTGATCGTGAACTCGCCGTGCTTGCGGTCGAGCTCGTCGCGACGCACCCGTACCGCCGACTCCTCCCGCAGACGCATGGTGTCGCAGGTCTCCAGCGCGTCGGGGAGCCGTCTCCAGGTGTGGTCGCGCCTGTCGAACGGCGCGTCGGTGACATCGAAGGCCATCACCTTGTCGGTGTCGGGGAACTCGACGTTGTCGGGGTTGCTGAGGTTCTGCAGCACGACCCGCTGGCCTGGGCGGTAGCGGGAGAAGTCGATGAGGATCTCGTAGCGCTCGGCGCTGGAGTGCCGCCACTGCGTCACCTGGCGTGCCTTCGGCATCAGCCCACCGTCGGTGGCCACCATGGTCACCGCGTCGCCGGTGTCGAGCGCGAACCGGTAGGAGCGAGCGGTGGACGCGACCAGCACCCGGAACCGGTACACTCGGCGCTTGACCCGCATCACCGGCCAGGGCCGACCATTGACCAGGATCACGTCACCGGCCAGACCCGAGTGCGAGTTGTCGTCGTAGAGCAGCGATCCGTCGGAGGCGAAGAGGACGTCACCGATCGTGAGTCCGACGTCGAACTCGCCCTGCGGCAGCAACGCGGACTCGGGCTCGTCATGGATGTGGTACTGCGCGTAGAGCTCCGAGTACGCGTTCTGCGCTGTGTGGTGCACCCCGTGGTCGTGGTACCACAGCGTCCGGCCGTCCTCGTTGTTGTCGTACCGGTAGTCCTTGAAGTACCCCGGTGCGGTCACGTCGCTGGCGTACCCGTCGTACTCCGGTAGGGAGGGTGACCCGTGCAAGTGGGTCGACGTCGTGAACTCGGTGCGGCCCAGGGGGTTCAGCGCTGGCAGGTGGTTGCGCACTCGCAGCACGGACCGCCGGCCGCGCAGGATGTTGATCGTCGGGCCGGGCGCGAGCCCGTTGTAGCCGAAGACGGGGGTGACCAGGCCGGGGACGATGTGGGCTCGACCCGCCCGCTCGATGACCTCGAAGTGGTCCTCCCATACCCCGTCTGCGGCACGCACGCTCCGTCGTGGTCGCAGCGTGGGTGGCTGCACGAACCGGGCCCGGAACGGCTTCGGCATGCTGGACGGATCCAGCCTGCTGGTCGTCCTCGCGCCCAGCGTTGCTCCCCACGGAAGTGCGGTGGCACCGACCGCCCCGAGCACGCCAAGGCCGCCGATCTTCAGAACGTCTCTCCGCGTCGCCTGCACGACGATCGCACCTCGCCCCGATCGAAGTCGCCCCACCTACGACCCTGCGGCCCGGGTCGGGCCCATGACAATCACCCGATCGGGCTCGCCCGATCGGGGGGTGGAGGACGGCCCAGACGAGTCAGGCCGGGTGTCCGTCGAGGACGGACGATCCGTCGGCCCAACGGAGCTTCTTCGTCAGGTGGACCGACCCGCCGCCGTCGGCGATCGAGTCGAACGTGGTCCTGTCGGTGAACGCCCGCATCAGGGTGGTGCCGCGGCCGCTCTCGGCGGTGGGGCCGGGGAGCGTCGAGGGTGGAGCGCCGGGCTCGAAGCCGCCGCCGGTGTCAGTCACGTCGACCGTGAGGAACTCCTCGCCGACGTTGATTGCGACCTCGTAGGTGTCGCCCTTCCGGGCATGCATGAACACGTTGGTGCAGGCCTCACTCAGCGCCACCTCCACCTCGGCGAGGCAGTCTCCCGCGAGGCCCGCCCGCGACAGC
>JBOHDD010000453.1:0-2904 GCA_050699155.1 Nocardioidaceae bacterium | reverse complement strand
CGGGTATCGGAACCCTGGTCGTCACCGCGCTGCTGATGCGGCGGCTGGGTCTGGGTGCAGCCGGGGCGTTCGGGCTGTGGGTGCTGGCGACCGCACCGTTGATGGTTCGTTTCAGCGCATACACGCGTCCGTACGCCCTGCCGTTGTTCTTGATGGTGCTGTTCGTGTTCGCGGCGCAGCGGTGGATCGACACTCGACGCCGAGCCTGGCTGCTGATGGCGGCGTTGGCAGCGGTCGCACTGCCGTTGGCACGAGTGCCGGAGCCGACCGCCTTCCTGTTGATGGCGGCGGGCGTGCTGCTCGTGCTCGGTGTGGCCCGGCGGCTGACGTGGGCGCAGACGCTACCGCTGGTGGTGACCAGTCTGGGAGCCCTGGTGCTCGTCGGCTACGCCATGTTCCGAGCGCTGGCCTCGGACGCGTCAGGGTACTTCGATGTCAGCCCGTCAGGCGTGATCTCCCGTCTGGGTCCCGGCGCCAGCGAGCTCACCACGGGCTTCCTCCCGCTGTTGGCAGACTGGTTGCCGTGGTGGCCGATCACCCTCCTCGTCGTCGTCGCCGCGGTGGCGCTTCCGGGCTCGCGCCAGGTGCTGACGCGTTGGTGGTTCGTCTGGCCGTTGGCGGCCGCCCCGGTGGCGTTCGCGCTTGCCTATCACTTCCTGGGCACGGTGTCGTTCGAGTTCCTGCCGTACCGGCCGCGAGCGGCGTACTTCTTCGTCATTCCCTACGTGTGGGTGGTGGTGGCGCTGGCGACCATGGTCACCCGGGAGAGTGCCGGCTCGAGAGGGATGCGGATCGGGGTGGCGGCGTTGTTGTGCGGCGCGCTGCTAGGTCAGCTCCCGGCGACCGCGAACGCCGTGCTACGCAACGATGCACCGGACTTCGACCAGGCGGGAGACGTCGTCGCCGGGTCCGTCCCCGAGACCGCGGTCGTGCTCTACGACCGTCCTGAGCCCGCCCCGCAGTCCCGCATGTCCTTTCTTGCCAAGCCCCGGTTCCTTCCAGCGGCGCCCCCGGTGCTGGAGGTCAGCAAGGTCGCGCGGCATCCGCGGAGGCTCCCTCCCGGCGCCCCGGTCTACCTGCTGGTGAACGGCCAGTGCGCGCAGCGTGGGCTGTGCACGCCGTTCTCGGCGGGCCAGTTCCGCGAGCCGATGCCAGGGTGGAGGGTGGTCGAACAGTTCGACCGGTTCACGCTGTACGAACCCGTCAACGGGCAGTCCGGGCGCGTGGGTGCCATCGAGGTTCTGCGCGCACTGGGGACCATCCTCGGACCCGAGCTGGGATACACCGAGACGTTCGCGGCGGCCTCCCTGCTCGAACTGCGAGGACGTACAGCGGAGGGGAGGCAGGCGGTCCGACAGATGTACGCCGCAGCCACGCCCGAGGTCCGCGAGCGGATCGAGGTCATTGCCGGGAGCTACGCATGGACGGACGTCGATCGGCGGCCGGGCACTGGCTGACAGGCCTCAGGGCCGACGTCACCGCATCTTCACAGCGGCGAGGAGCACGGACGAGCCGAACGGCAGGTCGGCGCGACGCAGCACCCAACGATCGATCCCGCACAATGCCATCAGGAGTCTGTCGGTGGTCGCAGAGACCGATGGCAGCGCGTTGTCCGACGGCTTGGTCTTCCTCATCCGGCGCACCAGCCTCTCGGCCGCGAAGAGCGGGAACACCGAGCCGAACGCGTAGCTGCAGCGCTGCACCGTCAACCCTGTCCCCTCGACGGTGTCGAGCAGCCTGCGCCGCGTGTAGCGCCGGTGATGGCCAGCGCGCACGTCGTGGTCGGTCCATGCCCACTCATAAGCCGGGACCGACATCAACAGCCTGCCCCCGACGTCGAGCACCCGCGCGAGCTCGCCGATAGCCCGCTGCTCCGGCTCGCAGTGTTCGAGGACATCGAAGGCACTCACGACGTCGAACGTCCGATCGGCGAACGGCAGGGACAGTGCGCTTCCGAGGACCCCGCCGCCTGGCGTGAGGCCACGCGGGTCCACATCGATCTGGACGCGCTGTCCTCCCTGAAGCCAACCCACGCTCGGCCCGTCGGCACTGCCGACATCCAGGATGCGTGCTGGTCGCGCCACGAACCTGCCCAGTGCGACCTCCAACAGGTCCGTTCGAGCGCGGTACCACCAGTAGTCAGAGTGGTCCAGCGAGGCAGATCCGTGCAGGTGGGTGGCCGACATCGCGTTGAGGATACCGCCACAGCGGCCTGGGCGATGCGGACCCGCCAGGTGGTGGGGTCCCGTCGAGTCAGTCGTCTGAGTGCACGCCTGGTGTGTAAGAGTTCTCGCATGATGCAGTCAGAGGTCCCGACGGGGCGGAACAAGTCGCTCCTCGTGGTCGCCGGCTCGGGGAGGAGCGGAACCAGCCTCTTCACCGGGCTGGCCGGACGTCTGGGTCTGTACATACCGCAGCCGGAGATCAAGCCGGACGCGACGAACCCACGCGGGTTCGGCGAGCCCCGGTGGGTGCTGGCGTTCCACAAGGAGATGCTCAAGTCGGTCGACGTATCGCACGACGATGCCCGGCCGGTGGCCTGGGACCTGACCGCCCAGGTCGCCGAACGAGCCCGAGCACGCAGGCGGCTGCGCGCCTGGCTCGAGGAGCAGTTCGCGGTGTCGGATCGGGTCGTGGTCAAGGACCCCCGGCTCGCGCCGTTCCTCGGGCTCTACCGAACGGTCGCAGACGACCTGTCGGTGCAGCTGTGTGTGGTGACGATGCTGCGGCATCCCGCCGAGACCGTCCGCAGCAAGGAGACGTACTACGGCGACCACCTCGGCAGCACGGCTCGGATGGCGTCGTGGCTGAACATGATGCTCTCCGTAGAGCACGCCACCAGGGACCTGCCGAGCGCCGTCATCCGGTTCGACGACCTCCTCACCCAGTGGCGGCCGACGCTGG
>JBOHDD010000452.1:0-3032 GCA_050699155.1 Nocardioidaceae bacterium | reverse complement strand
CTATTTCCGCGACGAACGCGAGTTCCGCAACGTGCACCTGTGCGAGCTGCCCAACGGCGACTTCGGTCACGAGATGGCGCGGTTGCTGGTCTTCTCCGCGTACCAGTCCGAGCTCTACGCCCAGCTGACCGCCTCGACCGACGGCACGCTGGCCGCGATCGCCGCCAAGGCGCTCAAGGAGGTCAGCTACCACCGTGACCACGCCACCCAGTGGGTGCTCCGGCTCGGCGACGGGACCCAGGAGTCGCACGCCCGCATGCAGGCGGCCGTCGACGCCGTGTGGCCCTACACCGCGGAGCTGTTCGAGGCCGACCGTCTGCTCGACGAGCTGGTCGAGTCCGGGACCGCGGCCGACCCGGTGGCGATGCAGCCCCCTTGGTCGGCGTACGTCACCTCCGTGCTCCAGCAGGCGACTCTCGGGGTGCCGGCCGCCGTACCAGCGCTCACCGGCGGGCGTCGGGGCATCCACACCGAGCACATGGGCTACCTGCTCGCGGAGATGCAGCATCTGGCCCGCTCGCATCCGGGGGCGACATGGTGACCACGCAACCGATGGACGTGACCGGCGACGTCGACGCCGTGCGGGCGGTGGTCGCGGCTGTCCCCGACCCCGAGATCCCCGTGCTCAGCATCGAGGACCTCGGCATCCTGCGCGATGTCCGCGTGGACGAGCACGGACGCGTCGATGTGACGATAACTCCGACGTACTCCGGCTGCCCGGCTATGGACACCATCCGCGCCGACATCGAGGCCGCGCTCGCAGGGCAGGGGTACCCCGACGTGCGCGTGACGCTGGTGCTGTCACCAGCGTGGACGACCGACTGGATGACCGACGCCGGCAAGCGAAGACTCCGTGAGTACGGCGTAGCTCCGCCTGGGCAAAGTCCGCATCATGGCGGCGGTGGTGCTCCGGGCGGCGGGCCGGTGGTGCTGTCCCTCTCCGTGCGTTGCCCCCAGTGCGGCTCTCCCGACACCCGCGAGCTCAGCAGGTTCGGGTCGACGGCGTGCAAGTCGCTGTGGGTGTGCAGCTCCTGCCGCGAACCCTTCGACCACTTCAAGGCGATCTAGATGGCAAGGCGACCCAGATGGGCCCGGTGACGGAGTCCGCCCCCAGGGCGGGCGGCACGCGGCACGCGGTCTTCCACGAGCTCCGGGTGGCCGACGTGGAGCAGCTCACCGACGACGCGGTGGCCATCACCTTCGACGTCCCACCGGGGCTGGCCGACGAGTACCGCTTCGTGCAGGGCCAGCACCTCAGCGTGCGCACGGAGCTCGCCGGCGACGACGTACGCCGGAACTACTCCATCTGCGCGCCGGTGGAGTCCGGCCGGCTGCGCATCGCCGTGAAGCGTCTCGACGGCGGAGCCTTCTCGGCGTACGCCCTCGACCGGCTGCAGCCCGGTGACGCGCTCGAGGTGATGACACCGACGGGGCGGTTCTTCACCGAGCTCGACCCGGCCAACGCCCGGCACTACTGCTGCATCGCCGCCGGCTCCGGCATCACGCCGATCCTGTCGATCGCGGCCACCACCCTGGAGACGGAACCCGACAGCACGGTCACCCTCCTCTACGCCAACAGGACCAGCAAGACGGTGATGTTCCTGGAGGACCTCGAGGACCTCAAGGACCGCTTCCCCGAGCGGTTCCACCTGGTCCATCTGCTCAGCCGTGAGCCGCGGGACGTGGAGCTGTTCTCCGGTCGGCTCGACCGCCAGCGCCTGGAGAGGCTGACCGAGACGATCCTGCCGGTCGAGACCGTCGACGACTGGTTCCTGTGCGGCCCCTACGAGATGGTCGTCGAGCTCCGAGAGACGCTGACCGGCGCGGGGGTCGACCCCCGGCACGTGCACGCCGAGCTGTTCCATGTGGGACCCGCGCCGCCGCCGCGCCGCCGTACCGAGCCCCCTGAGCTCGGTGCCGAGGGCGCCGACGTCACGATCGTGCTCGACGGCCGACGCTCGAGGTTCCGGCTGGGGGCCGCGGACGTGCCGGTGCTGGACGCCGCACTCGCGGTGCGCAGCGACGCGCCGTTCGCGTGCAAGGGCGGGGTCTGCGGCACCTGCCGGGCCAAGCTTGTCGAGGGCAGCGTCGAGATGGACCAGAACTGGGCCCTCGAGCCCGAGGAGCTCGAGCGTGGCTACGTGCTCACCTGTCAGTCCCACCCCACCAGCGAGACGCTGGTCCTCGACTACGACGCCTGACGCGCCTCTCGTCGTCGGCACGGCCCTGTCCGAGGCCGGTGTTACTGTCGCGGCGTGCGGCAGTATCTCGACCTGGTCCAGCGGGTTCTCGACGACGGTGCGCGCAAGAGCGACCGCACCGGCACGGGCACCCTGAGCGTCTTCGGGCACCAGATGCGCTTCCGCCTCGACGACGGCTTCCCGCTGGTGACCACCAAGAAGGTGCACCTGCGTTCGGTGGTCGGTGAGCTGCTGTGGTTCCTGCGCGGCGACACCAACGTCGGCTGGCTGCACGAGCGCGGGATCACGATCTGGGACGAGTGGGCCGGCGAGGACGGCGAGTTGGGCCCGATCTACGGCCGGCAGTGGCGGTCGTGGCCGACCCCCGACGGTGGGTACGTCGATCAGCTGCAGGCTGTCGTCGAGCAGATCAGGCGCGACCCGGACTCCCGACGGCACGTGGTGAGCGCGTGGAACGTCGCCGACCTCCCGGCGATGGCGCTGTCGCCGTGTCATGCGCTGTTCCAGTTCTACGTTGCCGACGGGCGGCTGTCGTGCCAGCTCTACCAACGCTCGGCCGACGTGTTCCTGGGTGTGCCGTTCAACATCGCGTCGTACGCCCTTCTCACGCACATGGTCGCCCAGGTGACGGGTCTGGGGGTCGGCGACTTCGTGCACACGTTCGGCGACGCGCACCTCTACCTCAACCACCTCGAACAGGCGCGGGCGCAGCTCGCCCGTGAGCCGCGGGCGCTCCCGCAGGTGTGGCTCGACCCGGCGGTCGACACGATCGACGGGTTCGACCTCGAGCACGTCAAGGTCACCGGCTACGACCCGCACCCCGGCATCAGG
>JBOHDD010000451.1:0-1989 GCA_050699155.1 Nocardioidaceae bacterium | reverse complement strand
TGGTCCAGGGGACCCCCGCGACGAACGGGGAACGGAGCAGGGATCCCCAGTGGGCGGCCCTACGATGGCGCGCATGAACGTCGATCGCCTGCTGCCCACCGACGAGGCGCGTGACCTGCTCGCGCTGACCCGTGAGATCTGCGCCGACAGGCTGGCACCCCGGGCGGCGGTCGACGAGGAGGCCGAGGTGTTCCCACGCGACGTGTTCCGGGTGCTCGGCGACGCCGGTCTGCTGTCGTTGGCCTTCCCCGAGGAGTACGGCGGTGGGGAGCAGCCGTACGAGGTCTACCTGCAGGCGCTCGAGGAGATCGCCCGGGCCTGGATGTCCGTGGGTGTCGGGGTCTCGGTGCACTCGCTGTCCTCATCGGCGGTTGCGGCGTTCGGTACCGCGGAGCAGCGCGACGGCTGGCTGCCGGACATGCTCGGCGGGGCCCAGCTCGGCGCGTACTGCCTGTCCGAGCCGCAGGCCGGATCCGACGTCTCCGGTATCCAGACCAGGGCGGTGCGCGACGGCGACGACTACGTCGTCAACGGCGTCAAGGCCTGGATCAGCCATGGCGGGCACGCCGACTTTTACCTGCTCTTCGCGCGTACGTCGCAGGACCCCAGGCGCGGTCTCTCCACGTTCCACGTCCCGGCGGGTCTGGACGGGATGTCGTTCGGTGCACCCGAGAAGAAGATGGGGCTCACCGGATCCTCGACCACGCAGGTGGTCTTCGAGGACGTGCGCGTGCACGCGAACCACCTGGTGGGTGCCGAGGGCGACGGCATGAAGATCGCGCTGTCGGCACTCGACTCCGGTCGGCTGGGCATCGCGGCATGCGCGGTCGGCCTGGGCCAGGCCGCGCTCGACGAGGCGACCCGGTACGCCACCGAGCGTCGACAGTTCGGCCAGGCGATCGGTGAGTTCCAGGGCGTGCAGTTCATGCTCGCCGACATGGCGGTGGCGGTGGAGAGCGCGCGTGCGACGTACCTGCACGCCGCACGGCTGCGTGACGCCGGCCGCCGCTTCAGCCGGCAGGCGAGCATCGCCAAGCTGGTCGCCACCGACGCCGCGATGAAGGTCACGACGGACGCCGTGCAGGTGCTCGGTGGCTACGGCTACACCCGCGACTTCCCGGTGGAGCGCTACATGCGTGAGGCGAAGGTGACACAGATCTTCGAGGGCACCAACCAAATCCAGCGCATGGTGATCGCCCGCGACCTACTTCGCTCGGCAGCCGCCTCCTAGGTTCCGAGCATCCCCAGCGACCGCTGGAGGAAGTCGACCTGGAGCAGCAGCAGGTTCTCCGCGACCTCCTCCTGTGTGGCCATGTGGGTGACGCCGGACAGCGGGAGCACCTGGTGCGGGCGACCGGCGGCCAGCAGAGCAGCCGACAGCCGCAGGCTGTGCGCGACCACCACGTTGTCGTCGGCCAGGCCGTGGATCACCATCAGCGGACGCACGGTGTCAGCGGCCTGCGACAGCCCGTCGTCGTCGATCAGGGAGTTCGCGGCGTACACCTCGGGCTGTTCGCCGGGATCCCCGAGATAGCGCTCCTGGTAGTGGGTGTCGTACAGCCGCAGGTCGGCGACCGGCGCTCCGGCCACGGCAGCGTGGAAGATGTCCGGGCGGCGCAGCACCGCGAGCGCAGCCAGGTAGCCCCCGAAGGACCAGCCACGGATGGCGACACGGTCGAGGTCGAGCGGGTACGACGCCGCCAGCGCATGCAGAGCCTCGACCTGGTCCTCGAGAGTGACACTCGCCAGGTTGTTGCGCACCGCCTTCTCCCAGCTCGGGCAGCGACCGGGTGTGCCCCGCCCGTCGGCGACGACGACCGCGAAACCCTGGTTCGCGAACCACTGCGAGGTCAGGTAGGCGTTCTGCGCCTTCACCACCCGTTGGCCGTGCGGTCCGCCGTAGGGGTCCATCAGCACGGGGAGCGGACCGTCCCCGGGGCGGTAGCCGGAAGGCAGCAGCACCGCACTCGGGATTCGTCGGGCGCCGGC
>JBOHDD010000450.1:0-7498 GCA_050699155.1 Nocardioidaceae bacterium | reverse complement strand
TACGACGGGTTGCTGGAGAGCGTGCAGACGCAGGACAACCAGACGTTCACGCTGAAGATCAAGAAGGGGCGGGAGTTCCACAACGGTGAGCCGGTCGACGCCGACGCGTTCCTCCGGGCGTGGAACTGGTCGGCCGACCCGAAGAACCAGGCCGAGACCACTGGGTTCATGTCCAAGATCGAGGGGTACGGCAAGGGCGGCGAGATGTCGGGGCTGCAGAAGGTCGACGACCTGACCTTCAAGGTCACGTTGAGCGCGCCCTTCCGGCTGTTCCCCACCACGATGGCCTACAGCAACGCGTTCCAGCCGATCGCACAGGCGTGCCTGGACGACACGAACAGGTGCAACGAGAAGCCGATCGGCACCGGGCCGTACGAGATGGACGGCGTCTGGAACCACAGCCAGGGCATCACGGTGCAGCGGTGGCCCGACTACCAGGGCGAGGTGACAGCGAACCCCGACGTGATCAACCTCAAGATCACCACCGACCTGGTGTCGGCCTGGCGTGCGTTCCAGGCGGGGCAGATCGATGTCACCGAGCTCGACCCCACGGTCTACAACGAGGCCAAGATGACGCTCGGCGACAACGTGCTGCTCTCGGAGACCGGCAACTTCACCTACATGGGCTTCCCGACCGAGCAGGACCCCTGGGACGACCCGAGGATGCGTCAGGCGATCTCGATGGCGATCGACCGGCAGCTGATCATCGACAAGGTGCTGAACGGCATCTACCAGCCCTCCACCGGCATCACCCCGCCGGTCATCCCTGGCGCGCAGCAGAACGTCTGCGACTACTGCGAGTACGACCCGGAGCGCGCGCGGGAGCTCTTCCGAGAGGCCGGTGGCAGGCCCGGCATGACGGTGCCCCTCTGGTTCAACGCCGGGGCCGGCCACGATGGCTGGGTCGAGGCGATCGGCAACCAGCTGAAGCAGAACCTCGGGGTCGAGTTCAAGCTGCGGGCCAGCGAGTGGGCCCAGTTCCTCGAGATTCTCGAAGCGGGCGACTTCTCCGGCCCCTTCCGCCTCGGCTGGCTGCCCGACTACCCGAACACGGAGAACTACCTCCGGCCGATCGTCGGGACCGGTGGCGACTCGAACTACACCGGGTACTCCGACAGGGAGCTCGACTCGCTGCTGGCCAGGGGTGACCGGGCGAGCTCACAGGAGCGGGCCATCGAGTACTACCAGCAGGCCGAGAACGTCGCCCTGGAGGACATGCCGATCCTGCCGCTGTGGGTCAGCCAGGCGCCGACGGCGTACTCCCAGAACGTGCAGAACGTCTCCTACAACATCCTCGACGAGGTGCCGCTGAACGAGGTCGTCGTCACCGAGTGACCGACGCTCCGGCGGCTGCCGGAGACCCTCGACCAGGCGTGTCACAGGACCGCGTCCGCAATGCGGGCGCGGTCCTGTCATGTGAGACGGCGGACCGGGGATCCGTGGCCAACCGCCGTGTTCGTCCCGCTACGGTCCGTAATGTGCCGGGTGCGACACGATCCCGTAACGATCGGCTGTCGAAGCAGTCTCGCCCCTGTCAGACGGCCACCAAAGCAGTAATGATCTACCGGCGCGTGACGACTCGCGCTATCCGTGGTTTTTTCTTGAGGAGGAACGTAATGCGGACAAGGACACCATTGCGGTGTGCCGCGGTAGCGGCGACGTTCGCGCTTCTGGTCGCCGCCTGTGGCGGTGGCGGCGGCGGCGACGAAGGTACCGGCACCGGAGGCGACGGCGGGGAGCAGGCTGTCCAGGGCGGCACGGTGACGGCCCAGCTGACCGAGCCGACCTTCCTGGCGCCGTCCGCCCAGTGCTACGAGTCGGAGTGCTCGAAGGTCCTGCGGCTGATCCACGAGCCGCTGCTCAGCGTCGACCTCGACAGCGGCGAGCTGAGCTACGACGGTCTGCTGGAGAGCGGCGAGAGCTCGGACAACCAGACCTGGACCTTCACGATCAAGGAAGGCTACGAGTTCCACAACGGCGAGCCGGTCAACGCCGACGCGTTCCTCCGGGCGTGGAACTGGTCGGCCGACCCGAAGAACGAGGCCGCCACGACCGGGTTCATGTCCAAGATCGAGGGGTACGGCAAGGGCACCGAGATGTCGGGGCTGAAGAAGATCGACGAAATGACCTTCGAGGTCACCCTGGGTGCGCCGTTCGCGCTGTTCCCGACCACCATGACCTACACCAACGCCTTCGCTCCGCAGCCGCAGGCCTGCATGGACGACATCAAGGCGTGCAACGAGAAGCCGATCGGCACCGGACCGTACGAGATGGACGGGGTCTGGAACCACAGCCAGGGCATCACGGTGAAGCGCTGGCCGGACTACCAGGGCGAGATGACCGCCAACCCCGACACCATCGACATGAAGATCAGCACGGACCTGGTCGCGGCGTGGCGTGCGTTCCAGGCCGGGCAGATCGACATCACCGAGCTCGACCCGACCGTCTACAACGAGGCCAAGTCCACGTTGGGCGACCATGTGCTGCTGTCTGAGACCGGCAACTTCACCTACATGGGGTTCCCGACCGGCACCGAGCCCTACGACAACGTGAAGATGCGCCAGGCGATCTCGATGGCCTTCGACCGGCAGTTGATCATCGACCAGGTGCTGAACGGCATCTACGAGCCGTCGACCGCGATCACGCCGCCGGCGATCCCGGGCTCGCAGGAGAACATCTGCGACTACTGCGAGTACGACCCGAAGCGCGCCAAGCAGCTGTTCCAGGAGGCAGGCGGCGAGCCGGGCATGACGGTGAACCTGTGGTTCAACGCCGGCTCGGGTCACGACGGATGGGTCGAGGCGATCGGCAACCAGCTGAAGCAGAACCTGGGTGTCGAGTTCAAGCTGCAGGCCCGCGAATGGGCGCAGTTCCTCGAGGTGCTCGACGCCGGTGACTTCACCGGTCCGTTCCGCCTCGGCTGGCTGCCGGACTACCCGAACACGGAGAACTACCTGCGACCGATCGTGGCCACCGGCGGGGACTCCAACTACACCGGGTACTCCGACAAGGAGGTCGACAACCTGATCTCGCAGGGCGACCAGGCCAGCACGACCGAGGAGGCGGTGAAGTTCTACCAGCAGGCCGAGGTGGCTGCGGTGGCGGACCTGCCGATCCTGCCGCTGTGGGTCAGCCAGGCACCGATCGCCTACTCGCAGGAGGTCGAGAACGTCTCCTACAACATCACCGACGAGGTACCGCTGAACGAGGTCACCGTGGTGCAGTGACCCCTGGGGTCACCTCGCCACAACTTTCTGCGGCACCTAGCGTGGGGGCCGGGTCCTTTCCCGGTCCCCACGCCGGTGCAGAGATCGTGAGGAAGCGTTCATGGGCCGATACCTGGCCAGACGACTGCTGCAGTTCGTCCCCGTCGTCATCGGGACGATGTTCCTGCTGCACTACATCACCACATTGGGCATCCAGTTCACCGGCGACCCGGTCCGGGCGCTGTTCGGAGACCAGCGCCCCCCGGACGCGGTGCTCAACGCGATCCGCGCGCGCTACGGACTCGACGACCCCTGTCTGCGGCAGCCCGGCAGCCCGTGCTTCGGGCTGTTCATCGACCGGCTCGGCCAGTACCTCCAGGGTGACTTCGGGCAGAGCATCCGGCTTGGCAACCGCCCGATCGTCGACCTGGTCATCGAACGAGCGCCGGTCACACTGCGCCTCACCTTCATCGCCATCGTGTTCGAGACCGTCATCGGCATCACGATCGGCGTGATGGCAGCCCTGCGCAAGGACAAGTTCGTCGACAACGGCGTCCGCATCGTCACCACGCTGCTCATCTCGACGCCCATCTTCGTGTTCGGCGTGCTGGTCCAGGTCTTCGGAGCACTGGCCCTGCGCGGCTGGCTACAGGACCAGCAGGCGCCGCAGTGGAGCATCGACATGTTCTCCCCGGTCTACAACGTGGCCAACCCATGGCTGAGCCTCGTCGTACCCGGCATCGTGCTCGGGGCGGTGTCGCTAGCCTCCATCGCCCGCCTCACCCGCACCAGCCTGATCGAGAACCTCCGAGCAGACTACGTCCGGACGGCCCGCGCCAAGGGGCTGCCGCCGCGTCGGACCATCGGCGTCCACGCGTTGCGCAACTCCCTCATCCCCGTGGTCACCTACATCGGCGTCGACATCGGGCTCTTGATGGGGGGTGCCCTGATCACCGAGACCATCTTCAGCATCCCCGGAATCGGACAGCTGGTGTTCCTCGCGGTGGAGTTTCAGGACGCCGTGGTGATCATCGGCGTGGTCACCCTATTGGTGCTGGTCTTCCTGGTCGCCAACCTGATCGTGGACATCCTGTACGCCGTGCTAGACCCGAGGATCCGCTATGACTGATGCATCCACGGTCGCCACCCAACCGGGACCAGGCCACGAGCTGCCGCCCCCCGAGCAGCCGCGCGAGGTCAGCCGGAGCCTCTGGGCCGACGGCTGGCGCGAACTGCGCAGCAAGCCGCTCTTCTGGGTGTCGCTGCTGGTCGTCCTGGCCGTGTCGAGCATGGCGGTCCTGCCCGGCCTGTGGGCCAGCGGGTCGCCCGACGAGTGTCTGCTCGCGCGCGGCCGGCAGGGGCCGAGCGGCGCACACCCGTTCGGCTTCACCCTGCAGGGCTGCGACATGTGGGCCAAGATCGTCTACGGCGCCAGCAAGTCGCTGGCGGTGGCGCTGCTGGCCACGGCCGGCGCGGTCGCGTTCGGCATGCTCGTCGGCACGCTGGCGGGGTACTTCCCCGGGTTCGTCGACACGCTCCTGAGCCGCTTCACCGACATCTTCTTCGGGCTGCCCTTCCTGCTCGGTGCCGTCGTCTTCCTGGCGGTGGTCCCCGACCGCAACGTGTTCACGATCGCGGCGGTGATCGCGGGCCTCGGCTGGACGACGATCGCGCGGATCATGCGCGGCAGCGTGCTCGGCACCAAGAACCGCGACTTCGTGGAGGCCGCGCGGGCCCTCGGCGCCACGAACGCGAGGGTCATCATGCGGCACATCCTGCCCAACTCCATCGCGCCGATCATCGTGCTGGCCACGATCTACCTCGGCATCTACGTCGGGCTGGAGGCCACCCTGACGTACCTGGGAGTCGGGTTCGAGCGGCCCAACACCACGTGGGGGCTGCTGATCGCCGAGGGTCAGCCCTACGCCCTGCAGGGGGACTCCCACCTGCTGATCATCCCGTGCGGGATCCTGGTCCTCACCGTGCTCGCGTTCATCCTGCTCGGTGACCTGCTGCGTGACGCGTTCGACCCGAGGGGACGCTGAGGAGAGACATGACCGACACAGTGATCGAGTCCAAGAAGGGCACCGACAGGTCGGCACTGTCCCGGGTGCACTTCGACGACACCGCACCGCTGCTCGAGGTCGAGGACCTCAAGGTGGAGTTCCACACCCGCTACGGCATCGCCCAGGCGGTCAACGGGGTGTCCTTCGTCCTGAACGAGGGAGAGACGCTGGGGATCCTGGGTGAGAGCGGTTGCGGCAAGTCGGTGACCGCCCAGGCGATCATGGGCATCCTGGACTCGCCGCCGGCCCGGGTCGCCGGGGGCAGCATCAAGTTCCGCGGCGTCGACCTGCTGAAGATGGACGAGCGCACCCGCCGGCACGTGCGGGCCAACAAGATCGCCATCATCTTCCAGGACGCACTGTCGTCGCTGAACCCCGTCTTCACCGTCGGCTGGCAGCTGGCCGAGGTCTACCGCAAGCACACCAGTGCGTCCCGCTCCCAGGCCAGGGCCAAGGCCGTCGACCTCCTCAAGCTCGTCGGCATCCCAGGGGCCGAACAGCGGGTCAACTCGTTCCCGCACCAGTTCTCCGGCGGGCAGCGACAGCGTGTGATGATCGCGATGGCCCTGGCGCTCGAGCCCGACATCATCATCGCTGACGAGCCGACCACCGCACTCGACGTGACCGTGCAGGCACAGGTGATGCAGCTGCTCGCCGACCTGCAGAAGGACATGCAGATGGGGCTGATCCTGATCACCCACGACATGGGTGTGATGGCCGACGTCGCCGACCACATCTGCGTGATGTACGCCGGCCACGCCGTCGAGCAGGCCGACGTCTACCAGCTCTACGAGCGCCCCGCGCACCCCTACACGAAGGGCCTGCTCGAGTCGATCCCGCGCGTCGACCTCAAGGGTCAGGACTTGGTGGCGATCAAGGGCCTGCCGCCGGTGCTGACCAACCCTCCGCCCGGCTGCTCGTTCCACCCGCGGTGCACGTTCGCCCGTGACCGTTGCCGGCAGGAGGTCCCCCCGCTGTACGACGTACCCGGCAACCGGGCCAGCGCCTGCTTCTTCTGGGAGGAGGTGCTCGGGTCATGAGCACGACCCAGACCGAGAGCGGCGGACCCGGAGGGCACAGTGCGCAGCCGTCGGGCGACAACGTCATCGAGGTCCGTGACCTGCGCAAGCTGTTCCCGCTGACTCGCGGCATCGTCTTCAAGAAGACCATCGCGCATGTCAAGGCGGTCGACGGCGTCTCCTTCGACCTCAAGCGCGGCGAGACCCTCGGCATCGTCGGGGAGTCGGGCTGTGGCAAGTCGACCCTCGGCCGGCTGCTGATGGGCCTGGAGACGGCCACGTCGGGGTCCATCAAGCTGCTCGGCGAGGAGACCACCTCCCTCAAGCCCGGTGGGCTGCGCAGGATGCGGCGCAACATCCAGATTGTGCTCCAGGACCCGTACTCCTCGCTCGACCCGCGAATGACCGTCGGCGACATCGTCGGCGAGCCGTACGAGATCCACCCCGACGCGGTGCCCAAGAAGCAGCGGCGCAAGGCGGTGCAGGACCTGCTCGACGTGGTCGGGCTCAACCCCGACCACATCAACCGCTACCCGCACCAGTTCTCCGGCGGGCAGCGACAGCGGATCGGGATCGCCCGGGCGCTCACCCTCAAGCCCGAGGTGATCGTCTGTGACGAGCCGGTGTCGGCGCTCGATGTGTCGGTGCAGGCGCAGGTCGTCAACCTGTTCGAGCAGCTGCAGAAAGAGTTCGGGCTGTCGTACGTCTTCATCGCGCACGACCTGTCTGTGGTCCGGCATATCGCAGACCGTGTGGGCGTGATGTACCTCGGCAAGATCGTCGAGTTGGGCAACGAGAACGAGATCTACGAGTATCCGACGCACCCCTACACGCAGGCGCTGCTCTCCGCCGTACCCGTGCCGGACCCGCAGCTGCGCGGTCACCGTGACCAGATCGTGCTCGAAGGTGACGTGCCGAGCCCGGCCAACCCACCCTCGGGGTGCCGCTTCCGCACCCGCTGCTGGAAGGCCGAGGAGATCTGCGCGAGCGAGGAGCCCCTGCTGGAGGCGCGCTCCAAGTCGCCGCACCCGTCGGCCTGCCACTTCGCCGACGTCCGCGACGTCATCCACGCCGTCGACTGACCCGGCTACGCACCGGCGCCCCGTGCGGATCCGCACGCCCCCGCCGTTCGCACGCCCGCCGTTCGCACCCCCCGCCGTTCGTCGCGGGGGTCCCCTGAGACGGACCTAGTGGTCCAGGGGACCCC
>JBOHDD010000449.1:0-3809 GCA_050699155.1 Nocardioidaceae bacterium | reverse complement strand
CAGTCGGAGAGGTCGTCGGTCGCCCAGTCGATCACCGGACCCTCCGGCAGGTACGCGAGGTACCGCCGCAGCCTCGGCAGCTGCCGGTAGAGCACCAGAGCGACACCGACCAGCCGCTCGTCGTCGTCGTACCAGCCGATCGACTCACGCCGCCACTCGCTCTTGACCTCGCCCCAGGCCGGTGTCTGGAGGAAGCTGACGTCCTGACGGGACCGGAGGAAGGTCAGGTGCTCGGCAGGGCTGATGGCGCGGACGCTGAGGGATGACACGCGGCACAGGCTAACGTGGCGCTCACTTCGACATCCCGGCCACCAGCCCGGCGACGATGTGCCTGGTGAGCAGCAGGAAGACGATCACCAGCGGCAGCGTGGTGATCACCAGTCCGGCGAAGACCGCACCCCAGTCGGTCTGGTACTGCCCGAAGAAGTACGTCAGCCCGACCGGCAGGGTGTACTTCTCGGTGGTGCGCAGCAGGATCAGCGGGAAGAAGAAGTCGTTCCACAGCTGCACGAACTGGAACAGCGCCACCGTGGCCAGCGCCGGCCGGACCAGTGGCAGCATCACCAGGCCGAAGATCCGGAACTCCCCGGCCCCGTCGATGCGGGAGGCGTCCTCGAGCTCGTCGGGCAGTCCGCGGAAGAACGCCGTCAGGATGAAGATGCTGAACGGCACCCCGCTGGCCGCGTAGACCAGCGCCAGCCCGATCTGTGAGTCGATCATGCCCAGGGACGCGAGCAGGTAGAAGATCGGCACCGCCGCCAGCCGGATCGGCAACGTCAGGCCGGCGATGAAGTACGCCGTCAGGACCCCGTGTCCACGGAACCGGTAACGGCCGAGCGGGTACGCCGCGAGCGCCGACACCGCGGTGCCCAGGAAGACCGCGGCGCACGTGACCAGCACGGAGTTGAGGAAGTAGGTGCCGAACTCTGCCTCCGTCCAGGCCTCGACGTAGTTGCCGAGGTACATCCCGGTCGGCATGCCCAGAGGGTCGGAGAAGATGTCGCTCGACGGCCGCACCGAGTAGACCAGCATCAGCAGCAGTGGCCCGATCGCCACCAGTGCGTAGCCCCAGAGCAGCAGCTGGACGGCGACGGTCGCCCCACGGCCGGCGCGGCGTGGCCGGCGGGGGCCCCGACGAGACCGCGGATCGGCCGCCGGCGCGCGGGACCGCACCACCGCCGTGTCGGTCTGCGGGCTGGTCACGTGAGCTCTTCCTCACGCTTGCGCAGATACCGGTTGGCGATGACCGCCGTACCGAAGATGAACACGAACATCAGCACGGCCAGTGCCGACGAGCGCCCGATCGCGTTCAGCCCGCCCTCGAAGGCCGTCCGGTAGAAGAGCAGGCCGAGGACGTCGGTGGACCCCGCCGGACCACCGCGCGATCCGCCGATGGCGTAGATCAGGCCGAAGACGTTGAAGTTCCCGATGAAGGTCAACACGGTCACGATGCCGATGGCAGGGGTCAGCAGCGGCAGCGTGATGTGCCAGAACGCCCGACCGCCGGAGGCACCGTCCACGCGGGCGGCGTCGTCGTACTCGTCGGGGATCCCGCCCAGTGCCGCACCGAAGAGCAGCATCGGGAACCCCAGCCACTGCCACGCGTTGATCAGGATCACCAGCGGAAGGGCCGTGTCCGGGTCGCCGAGCCACGGCTGTGCGAGCGCATCGAGACCGACCGCCTCCAGTGCGACGTTGATCGGTCCGAAGGTCGGTCTCAGCATCAGCGTCCACAGGTAGCCGACGACGATCGGGCTCACCATGTACGGCAGGGTGTACAGCGTCTGGAAGAAGCGCTTGCCGATCCCCCTGCGGTGCAGCAGGACCGCGAAGGTCAGCCCCAGGGTGTTCTGGATGGCCATCGTCCCCACGAAGAAGACGAGGTTGTGTGCGAACGCCCGCACCAGCTGCTCGTCGAAGGGGAAGACCGTGAACAGGTCGACGAAGTTGTCGAACCCCGTGAACCCCTTGCGTGCCGTGCCCTCCCAGTCGAAGAGGCTGTACTGGAGGGCCGAGAACAGGGGGTAGACGATGAACACCGTGTACAACGTCAGGGCCGGCGCGAGGAATACGACCAGCGCCCAAAGCGACGGAGCCGAGGCGCCCCCCGCTACGCCTCGGCTCCACCTCCCCCGTGCTCGTGAACTCAACCCTTGGGCTCGAACCATTGGGAGACGCCCTGTTGCAGGTCGGCGGCGACCGCGTTCGCGTTCTTGTCGCCGAGCAGCAGCGCCTGCAGGCCAGGACCCAGCAGGTCGGGCCCCTGCGGCTCGCCGTACCGGAAGTCCTCGAGCAGCACGTAGGACGCGGGGCTCGACTCGTACAGGTCGACCATCTCGCTCAGCACCGGGTCGGTGGGTTCCACACCCTCGACCGGGTTGATCTGCTTGAGCTCGTCGGTGATCATCTGGCCGAACTCCTGGGTCGCCATCCACCGCACGAGCTCCAGCGATGCCTCACGGTTCTCGGACTTCGCGTTGACTCCGAAGGACGCGTCGACCCAGCCCGGGGTGAGGGAGTGGTCAACCACCGAACCGGCCGGCGGGGGTACGGCGAAGACCCCCATCTCCAGGTCGGGGTTCTGGTCCTGGAAGAAGGCCAGCTCGAACGAGCCACCGGGGTACATCGCCGCCTCCCCGCTGGTGAACAGCGTCTGTGCGGTCACGTAGTCGACACCGACGACGTCCTCGGGGAAGTACGGCGCGAGCTGCTTGACCACGTCCAGGGACGCCACGTAGTCGGGGTCGGTGAAGTCGGCCGACCCGGACTGCACCTCCTGCTCGAACTCCTGGCCGCCGTAGCGCGGAGCGGCGAACGTGTCGTGCACGATCGGCAGCATCCAGTCGTCCTTGCCGGTGGTGGCGAACGGGGTGACGCCATGGTCCTTGAGCGTCTTCGCCATCGCGATCATCTCGTCCCACGTCTTGGGCTCGGAGAGCCCGTGCTCGGCGAGGATCGCCTTGTTGTAGTAGACGGCCAGCACCTGGGTCGCGAACGGGACGCCGTACAGCTTGTCGTCGCTCTGACAGCGGGCACCCTCGAGCACCTCGTCGGAGATCGCTGACACGTCGACGTCGTTGGCGTCGAGCGGGACCAGGCGACCGGCCTCACACAGCGGCTGCAGGGCGCCGTAGGCCCGCAGCTGGGCCACGTCGGGTCCGCCCTTCTCGCTCAGTCCGGTCGCGAGGATCGTGTCGTACTCGGTGTTCGTGAACGCCTTGAACTTGACGGTGATGCCCTCGTGCTCGGCCTCGAAGGCGTCGAAGATCTTCTCGTACTCGTCGACGTCCTCGGTGCGCCAGGACCAGACCTCGAGGGTGGTGGCGCCGCCGCCTTCCTCCTCACCGTCGGCCGAGCCGGTGGAGGTCGTCGGGGCGCAGGCCGCCAGCCCGAGTGAGATCAGGCAGGCGGCGACGGGTTTCCAGGAACGCATGGCGAGTCCTTCCCTTGGGTGGGGGCGTCGAGGAGCTTGAGGGCGGTGCGGACGACACCGTCGGCTTGGTGGAGTGCTGCGCGCGCGGGGGCGCTGTCGACGTCGGCCAGCAGCTGCACCAGGGCGAGCGGTACGTCGTTGTCGGACTCGGATAGTGCGCGGCTGCATGTCTCGGTGTCGCGGTCGGTCGCCTCGGCGAGGATGGTCACCATCCGGCCGTTCAGCTTGGCGTTCTTGGCGACCACACTGGTCATCAGGTTGGAGTAGGTGCGCCCGAGGCGCACCATCACCGCCGTCGAGAACGCGTTGAGGACCAGCTTCTGGGCAGTACCGGCCTTCATCCTGGTCGACCCGGCGAGCACCTCCGGCCCGGTGT
>JBOHDD010000448.1:0-2480 GCA_050699155.1 Nocardioidaceae bacterium | reverse complement strand
GGTGGGTGGCCGCCGTCGTGAGGTCGACGTGGGTCGGGGTCAGCGTTCCTCGGTCTCGGCCGTTGCCGGAGTCTCCACGAGGCGCTCGCTCTCGTCGTGGATGGTCAGCGCGACGGTCCGGAGCTTGTCTGCGTGCTCACGCCCGTGGTGGGCGCAGAACAGCAGCTCGCCGCCACCGGCGAGCTCGACGCGGATGTACGCCTGTGCGCCGCACCGGTCGCAGCGGTCCTCGGCGGTCAGGGACGGACTCGGGGCTACTGCTGTGGTCACGTGTGGCCTCATTTCCGACGTGGTTTCAGGCTCCACCAGACGTCAACACCCAACTGGCTTGGATGCTTCCCGGCTGGCGGCCCTCCAATCCTGTTGTGACTCAACTCGCGTGGCTTCTTGCCAAGAATGGTGCCCTTGAAACAGTTCCCAGGGACGCATTTTCCATAATCTTGGCGGGGGCGTGTCCTTGGTCACCCACCCGTACCGACGCTGCCCGGGGCCCTTGGGCCGGCGTTGTCCACAGGCCCCGGCGTGGGTCGGTCGGTGAGCGGTGGGAGCGGGGTAGCCTTGCCGAGCAGCGACCGTCGCCGGCCGGAGGCAGAGAGCAGAGTGGCAGCCCAGGGGGCCAAGACCAGAGTGGACAGCACCTACAACGCCCATCACCTCCTCGTGCTCGAGGGCCTCGAGGCGGTGCGCAAGCGTCCGGGGATGTACGTCGGCTCCACCGACACGCGCGGGCTGATGCACTGCCTCTGGGAGATCATCGACAACGCGGTCGACGAGGCGCTCGCGGGGCACTGCAAGACCATCGAGGTCACCCTGCGTGACGACGGGTCCGCGGACGTGCACGACGACGGGCGGGGGATCCCTGTGGACAAGGAGCCCCGCACCGGGCTCAGCGGCGTCGAGGTGGTGTACACGAAGCTGCATGCCGGCGGCAAGTTCGGCGGCGGGTCCTACATCGCCACCGGTGGCCTGCACGGTGTCGGCGCGTCGGTGGTCAACGCGCTGTCTGCACGGCTCGACGTGGAGGTCGACCGCTCGCCTGCGACGCAGGGCATGTCGTTCCAGCGGGGTGTTCCGGGGGTCTTCGACGGTGACACCCCGAAGTCGAAGTTCACGCCGGGCTCAGGGTTGCACAAGGGCACAAGGGTCAGGAAGGGCGTCACCGGCACGCGGGTGCGTTTCTGGCCCGATCGGCAGATCTTCACCAAGGACGCCGCGTTCAGCTATGACGAGCTGGTGACCAGGGCACGGCAGACGTCCTTCTTGGTGCCCGGCCTGCAGCTGACGATCCGCGACGAGAGGGCACTGACCCCCGGGACCGAACCCCGGCAGGAGGCCTTTCGGCACGACGGCGGGATCGCGGAGTTCTGCGACTTCCTCGCTTCCGACGAGCAGGTGACCGACGTGCTCCGGCTGCACGGCAGCGAGCACTTCACCGAGACCGTGCCGCTGCTCGACGAGCAGGGACACATGACCCCGCAGGACGTCGAACGCGAGCTCGGCGTCGACATCGCGCTGCGCTGGGGCACCGGGTACGAAACCGAGACCCGCTCGTTCGTGAACATCATCGCCACCCCCAAGGGCGGCACCCACGTCTCGGGGTTCGAGTCAGGCATCACCAAGACGCTCAACGAGGCGCTGCGACAGACGCGGCTGCTCAAGTCCGGTGACACCGACGTGACCAAGGAGGACGTCCTCGAGGGTCTGACGGCCGTGGTCACCGTGCGGCTGGCCGAGCCGCAGTTCGAGGGTCAGACGAAGGAGGTGCTCGGCACCCCCGCGGCGCGACGCATCGTGAACAGGGTGGTGAGCCGCGAGCTCAAGGCGTTCCTGACCAGCAACAAGCGCGGCCAGAAACCGCAGGCCCGCGCGGTGTTGGAGAAGGTCGTCGGCGCGTCCCGGGCGCGGCTGGCGGCCAGGCAGCACCGAGAGACCCAGCGTCGCAAGAACGCCCTGGAGTCCAGCGCCCTGCCGGCCAAGCTGGCCGACTGCCGCAGCAACGACGTCGACCGCAGTGAGCTGTTCATCGTCGAGGGCGACTCGGCCCTCGGCACCGCCAAGCTCGCCCGTGACTCCGAGTTCCAGGCGCTGCTGCCGATCCGCGGCAAGATCCTGAACACCCAGAAGGCGTCGGTGGCCGACACCCTGAAGAACGCCGAGTGCAGCGCCATCATCCAGGTCGTGGGCGCCGGCAGCGGACGCACGTTCGACCTCGACCAGGCGCGCTACAACAAGATCATCTTCATGGCCGACGCGGACTCCGACGGAGCCCACATCCGCTGCCTGTTGGCCACGCTGTTCTTCCGCTACATGCCGGAGCTGATCCGGGAAGGTCGGGTGTACTCCGCCGTACCCCCGTTGCACCGGATCGAGCTGTCCAACCCGAAGAAGGGGATGGACAAGTACGTCTACACCTACTCCGACGCCGAGCTGCAGCGGAAGCTGGCCGAGCTCACGAAGAGGGGCGTGCGCTGGAAGGACCC
>JBOHDD010000447.1:0-1651 GCA_050699155.1 Nocardioidaceae bacterium | reverse complement strand
GGGTGGTCGGCGTACTCCACGATCTTCCAGGCGTGGGTGGGGTCGTTCACGTGCCGGCCCCACGCCAGTGCCTCGTAGGCCAGCACGATGCCGTGCGCCGAGGCGCGCTCGGCGAGGCGGTGCAGCTGCTCGGCGAGGCGGGTGTCGTCGTACACCGCATCCTCGGAGACGTTGGAGCACAGCAGCAGGCGGTCTGTGCCCAGCTCTGCAGTCAGGGCGAGCTTGCGCTCCGCACGACGCAGGTTGGACCGGAACCGCTCGTCCGAGACCGAGTCGAGGTCGCGGAAGGGTTGGTAGAGGTCGATGGTCAACCCGAGGTCCGCGGTCAGCCGGCGTACGTCGGAAGGGCGCAGCGGGCTCGCGACCAGGTCGTTCTCGAAGATCTCGACCCCGTCGAACCCCGCGTCGGCGACGGCGACGAGCTTGTCCTGCAAGGTGCCGCTCAGTGAGACGGTGGCGATGGACTTGCGCATCAGCGCTCCGGGACTCCTGACGTGCCTGGGCCCGTCGGGGTGCTGGCGACCAGCTCGGCGAAGTGCGCGGTCATCCGATCGGGGTCGGGGACGACCCCGCTGAACAGCTCGAACGCGTCGACGGCCTGGTATACCGCCATCCCGCCGCCGTCGAGGGTGCGGCACCCGCGACTCCGGGCCAGCTGGACAAGCTCGGTCTCGAGTGGCCGGTAGACGATGTCGGCCACCCAGTGCTCCGCCCGCAGCAGCGCGGCGGGCAAGGGCAGTCCAGGGTGGGACGCCATGCCGGTCGGTGTGGCGTGCACGAGTCCGTCGGCCTCGGCCATCAGCCGGTCGAGCCGTTGCGTCGGCGCGGCGGCTGCCCGCCTCCGCCCGAACCGTTCACGCAACCCGCCGGCGAGCAGGTCGGCGCGGCCGGGGTCGGTGTCGACGACGGTCACCCGGTCGGCTCCGAGGGTGAGCAACGCATGGGCCACCGCGGCACCGGCGCCGCCGGCCCCGAGCATCACGACATCGTGCGTGGCGACGTCGGGGAGCCCGCGGGCGAAGCTGTGCGCGAAGCCGGACCAGTCGGTGTTGTGGCCGACCGCGCGCGGCCCCTCGAACACCACGGTGTTCACCGCGCCGAGGGCCACCGCATCCGGGGAGAGCGCATCCAGATGGTCGATCACCAGCTGTTTGCAGGGATGGGTGATGTTGAGGCCGGTGAAGCCCGTCCTGTGTGCCGACCCCACCAGGGTGCCCACATCGGCGGGCGTCAGCCCCAGCTCGGTGAGGTCGAACCGCTGGTAGACGCAGCGCACGCCGAGCCGGTCGGCCTCCCGCTCGTGCAGGGCCGGGGTGAGGCTGGTGGCGATCCCGGCACCCACGAGGCCGGCCAGGACATGGTTGCGGTAGCCGTCCACCGGCATGCTCTCCCTGACTAATGTACGAACTGGTACGTTACTTATAGTGCACCTGCCGAGTCGTTGTGAACCCCCGGCCGGAGATTTCATAGGGTGTGCAGGCAGTCGAGACGATCCGAGGGAGTCGAATGGCAGCCGCGAAGGCGGGGTCCACCGCCGTACCGGAGCGCCAGCGCGACCCGGAGCGCACCCGCGCGGAGATCCTCGACGTGGCCACCCGCGAGTTCGCCTCGCACGGGTACGCCGGTGCGCGGGTGGACGAGATCGCCGCCC
>JBOHDD010000446.1:0-4781 GCA_050699155.1 Nocardioidaceae bacterium | reverse complement strand
TCTATGACGGGTTACTACTATGGGTGCCGTCCAGGCACGGAGCTCCGTCAGGCGACGACGACAGCGTCCCGGTAGCAGTGCTCTGCGGGCTCCTGGAGCAGCCTGTGCGACTCCAGGAAGACGTCGTGGGCCTCGTGCCCGACCCACCCGGCCGGCAGCAGCTCGATGGGAAGGTCGGGATCGCGGAAGGGGAACTTGCGGTACTCGTGTATCAGCCGCAGCCGTTCGAGCAGAGCGGCCTCACCCTGCACGGCCTCTCGACGGAAGTCCGCGAGGCGGGGACGGTGCTCGCGGAGGAACTGGCGATAGTCGCCGTTCAGCGTCTCCAGGTCCCAACACCGTGAGGCGAGGTCCCGGTCCGCCGGCAACCCTGATGCGCTCATCGTGAGCAGGTCGAGCTGAGCCGTCTGCACATCCGCGCACTCCTCCGCCACCAGCGACAGGCGGTCGTGGGGACAGATCCACGTCGACGTCGCCAGCGGACCGAAGCCCAGCCAGGACAGCGTCCGGCGCAGCTGTTCCCGGGTGGGACGGTCGGTCTCGGGGACGCTGTAGATCACCATCGACCAGTGCCCGTCCCAGGGGCTGCGCATCCGCGTGAAGATCCGCTCCCGTCCCTCGTCGAGCAGGTGCAGCAGCTTGTGCGTGGTCACGTACACGGTCTCCCGCCCCTCCCGGCGTGTGTCGAACCAGCCTTCGTTGCGCATCCGGGCGGTGACGACACGAATGGTCGGCCCGCTCACGCCGAAGATGCCGGCGAGCTCGATCAACGAACGCAGGCGGATCTCGCCCCCGAAGTAGCGCACGTAGTCACCGAACAGGTCGAAAACGACGGATCGCGCCTTCACGCGACCTCCTCACTGCTCCGGCCACCTCGGCGGCCGGCGCCCTCAGACCCCGAGAAGGCTGTGCGCCGTCTCCGGGTCGCGCCGGAAGGTGTCGATGCTTGCGCTGTAGGCGATGCTGCCCTTGGCCATGATGTAGACGGTGTCGGCCAGGCGTACCCCCAAGCCCAGGTTCTGCTCGACCAGCAGGGTGGGGATGTCCTGGTCCCGCAGCCTGGTGAGGACATCCGCGATGTCGTCCACCAAACGCGGCGCGAGCCCCTCCGAAGGCTCGTCGAGCAGCACCAGTGACGGGTTGCGAAGCAGCGCCCGACCGATCGCCAGCATCTGCTGCTCACCACCGGAGAGCTGGATGCCGCGGTTGCGGCGACGCTCGGCGAGGCGGGGAAGCAGTTCGAAGACGCGATCGAGGTCCCAGGGGCCCGGCGATGCCGTGCGCCGAGCGACCCGGAGGTTCTCCTCCACCGACAGCGTCGGGAAGATACGCCGTCCCTGCGGGACCAGGCTGACCCCCATCCGGGCGATGTCGTGCGACGGTCGGCCCACTAGCTCGTTGCCGTCGAATCGCACCGAGCCCCTGCGCGGTCGAAGCATGCCCATGATGGTGTTGACCAGCGTGGTCTTGCCGACTCCGTTGCGCCCGAACAGTGCGACCACCTGACCGTGGTCGACGTCGAGATTGACGCCTTGGAGCACGTGGCTCGCCGCATAGTGGACGTCGAGGTCACGGACCTCCAGCAGCGCACTCATCCGGGCACCTGGAAGATCTCGGTCTGGCCGGCACCCAGGTACGCCTCCTGGACCAACGGGTCGTCGCTGACCTCGTCCGGGGTACCCTCGGCGAGAACCCGCCCGGCGTCCAGCACCGAGATGCGGTCGGCCAGTGCGAAGACAACATCCATGTCGTGCTCGATCACGATGATCGTCAGGTCCTGTGGGAGCTGGGCCACCATGGCGACGAAGTCCTCGCGTTCACCGCCGGACATGCCTGCCACCGGCTCGTCCAGCAACAGGAGCGTCGGCTCGATCGCCAACGCGACCGCCACCTCGAGCTGGCGACGCTCGCCGTGCGACAGCACCCCAGCGAGAGCGGCGTACCGGTCCCGCAGGCCCATCTGGGTCAACAGCTGCATGGCTCGCTCGTCGACCTCGTGATAGCCGGCCGCCGGGCGCAGCGGTCGGTGGGCGATACCACGTCGGTGCCGCACCGCCGTCGCGACGTTCTCCCGTGCGCTCAGTCCGTCGAAGAGATTGCTGTGCTGGAACGTCTTGGCGACGCCGAGGCGGGCACGTCGGTTCTCCGGCGTACGCGTGATGTCGTTGCCTCGCAGATATATCCCGCCTCCTGTCACACGGCTGCCGCCGCCGATGAGGTTGAACAGAGTCGTCTTGCCGGCCCCGTTGGGTCCGATCAGCGCTCGCCTCTCCCCCGTCGCCACCGTCATCGACACGGCGTCGACCGCGACCAGCGAGCCGTATGCCTTGCGGACTTCGCGAAGCTCGAGCAACGGGCTGTCCTCGGCAGCGCCCGGCGGCCCCTGGGTCCTCGGCCCCGAGGTGTCGGCGGCCGCACCGCCTGACGGGGCGGCCACCCTGCCCTCTGACGCCAAACCACCGTCCACCCGGTCGGCAGGGGACCGCAGTCGCCGGCCGACCAGTCCGAACAGCTCCGCCAGTCCGCCGCGCAGCGCGTAGACGAAGACGATGAACACCAGCCCGAGCAGGAGCTCCCAGTGCTCGAAACGGGCAGACAGCTCGTCGCGCAGCAACAGCACGAGGGCCGCTCCCAGCACGGGGCCGTACAGTGTGCCGACCCCGCCCATGATGACCATGATCAACACCAGCGCGGAGATCTCGAACGCCACGGTCGTCGGGGAGATGAACCGGTTGAACTGGACGAACAACGCACCGGCAAGGCCACCGAAAGCGCCGGCTACGGTGAACGATGCGAGCTTGTACCCAAACGTCGAGTACCCGAGTGACCGCATCCGAGCCTCGTTCTGGTGGATGCCGACCAGCGCCCGACCGAAGGGCGCCCGCGTCACCAGCCGGAGCGCACAGTAGGCAAGGACGACCACCACGAGTACATAGAAGTAGAGGACCAGCTCGTCGAGCTCGAGCCCAGCGAGCTCTCCCGGGAGCATCGAGAGCCCGTTGAACCCCCCGGTGACCGGCTCCCAGGTGATCGCGAGGCTGAAAAGCAGCTGGGCGAACGCCAGCGTGAGCATCAGGAAGTACACCCCGTGCGTGCGAACCGCCAGCCACCCGGTGCCCAGGGCCACCACCGTGGCGGTGGCGACCGCCACCCCCAGCGCCACGAGCGGGTTGCCGGTCACGTGCTCAGCGACGAGTACGGCGGCATAGCCCCCGACGCCGAAGTAGGTCGCGTGTCCCAGCGAGGGCAGCCCGGTGTAGCCCACGAGCAGGTCGAGGCTTGCCGCCAGCAAGCCGAAGATGAGGATCTCGGTCAGCAGGGAGAGCCGGAAGGTGCTGATGGCGAACGGCGCGCCGACGAGCACTGCCAGAAGGCAGAGCCGCAGCAGCCAGGTTCGCACTGGACTCACCTCCTCGTCACGTCGCCGAACAGACCTTGCGGCCGGACCAGCAGGATCACAGCCATGGCCCCGAACAACAGGAACGCGGCCAGCTCAGGGGCCAGCGTCACTCCGAGCGACTGCACCTGCCCGATGATCAGCGCCCCGACGAACGCGCCGACGATCGACCCCAGGCCACCGATGACGACGACGATCAACGCCAGGATCAGCACGTCCCAGTCGAGCCCGGGGCGCACGCCCAGGACCGGGGCACCGACGAGCCCACCGAACGCCGCGAGCGCCGTCCCGATGGCGAACACGCCGACCAGCACCCGGTTGACGTTGATGCCCAGTGCCGACAACATCGCCCGGTCAGAGACCGCGGCCCGGACAACCGCGCCGAGCTCCGTGCGCTCGAAAGCCAGATAGACCGCGACCGCGATGACCGCCCCGACCGCGATGACCGCGAGCCGGTACGTGGGGTACGCGTCGCCGAGCACGCCTGTGCTGCCCTGCAGGAAGGGCGGCGGTGCCAGCGCACGATAGTCGTCGCCCCAGATGATCGAGGCGACGTCGGAGAGCACGAAAGCAAGTCCCAGGGTGAGCAGAGCCTGGTCCAGATAGCCGCGCGCCCGGATCGGGCGGATGGTGGCCGCGAGTCCACCGCCCAGCACCAAACCGACGGCCACCGCGATCACCAGCGCCAGCAGGAACATCGCCGTACTCGACCCTCCTGGTGCGAACTGGAAGCCGAGGTAGGCCCCCAGCAGGAAGATCGCGCCGTGTGTCAGGTTGAGCACGTCCATCAGCCCGAAGATCAAGGACAGCCCCACTGCCATGGTGAACAACAGCATGCCCTGGGCGAGACCATTGAAGATGCTGATGGTGTTGGCGTCCAGCCAGGAGACGACCACATCCATACCTGCGGCCAGCTCCTAGGCCGACGGGAGCGGCTCGAAGTCGCCGAGGTCCTCGATCACCGCGTTGGCCAGCGTGCCGTTGACCTGCTGGACCTCACGTAGGTAGACCGGTTGCACCGGGTCGTGCGTGTCTGTCGTCAGCGAGAAGTCGCCGCGCGGGCTGGGAATGGTACCCACCTTCTCCAGGGCAGTGACGAACCCCTCGGCGTCTCCGGGTTCGACCTCGTTGTCGGTCAGGGCCAGATCGATCAGCTGCGCGGCGTCGTAGGACTGCATCACGTAGGTGGTGGCCGCCACCTTGAACTGCTTCTGGTACGCCGAGGCGAACTCCTGGTTGCGCTGGCCGTCGAGGAGGGGGCTGTAGTGCAGCGCCGTACGCATCCCCAAGGCGGCCTGGCCCTGCTCGGCGAGGATGCCGTCGTCGGTGAGGAACCCCGGGCCGATGAGCGGCATCTGGTCCTTGAGGCCGAAGTCGGCGTACT
>JBOHDD010000445.1:0-4360 GCA_050699155.1 Nocardioidaceae bacterium | reverse complement strand
GACGGCGCGCACAGCCTGGCACAATGCCCGCCATGACGAATGTGGCGGTGCTCGGTGCACACGGGAAGATGGGCTCCGAGGCGTGCAGGGCGGTCGAGGGCGCGAGCGACCTCGACCTCGTCGCCCGGCTGGACCAGGGCGACGGCATCGACGCGATGGCGGAGACGTTCACCGACGTCGCGATCCACTTCACCCACCCCGACGTGGTGATGGAGCACCTCGACTACTGCGTGCACAACGGCATCCACGCGGTGGTCGGGACCACCGGGTTCGACGAGTCCCGGCTGGCCACCGTGCGCGGCTGGTTGGAGCGGACCGAGGACCAGGTCGGGGTCCTGGTTGCTCCGAACTTCTCCATCAGCGCGGTCCTGACGATGCGGTTCGCGGCGCAGGCGGCTCGCTTCTTCGAGTCCGCCGAGGTGATCGAGCTGCACCACCCGACCAAGGCCGACGCCCCGTCCGGAACCGCGCGCCACACGGCCGAGGTGATCGCGTCCGCGCGCGCCTCGGCCGGCTGCGGCCCGATCCCCGATGCGACGTCACAGCAGCTGGACGGTGCCCGCGGGGCCCAGGTCGAGGGGGTGCGCGTGCACAGCGTGCGTCTTCGCGGGCTGGTGGCGCACGAGGAGGTGCTGCTCGGTAGCCCGGGGGAGACGCTCACCATCCGGCAGGACACGTACGACCGGGTGTCGTTCATGCCCGGTGTGCTGCTCGGCGTGCGGGAGGTGGCGAGACACCCCGGCCTGACCGTCGGCCTCGAGCCGTTGCTCGGTCTGGACTGACGTGCGGCCCCGCCTGGTGGCGGCGGTGCTCGTGGCGGTGCTGGTTGTCTACCTCGTGCTCGTCGGCTACCGGGGCGTCCTCCTGCTGGGGTCAGGTCAGGTCCTGGGCTTCGTGCTCGGGCTGGGTGTGCTGCTGCTGCCGGTCATCGGGGCGTACACCGTCTGGCGCGAGGTGCAGTTCGGTCTCGCAACCCAGCGGCTGGCGCGCGAGCTGGACAGCGCCGGGCGCTGGCCGCGGGAGCAGCTGCCGACGACACCGTCAGGGCGACCAGACCGGGACGCGGCCGACGCGCTCTTCGCCGTACGCCGCGACGAGGTCGAGGCCGAGCCGCAGGACTGGCAGGCCTGGTTCCGTCTGTCCCTGGCCTACGACGACGCCCGCGACCGCCGACGCGCCCGCTCCGCGATGCGCCACGCGATCGCGCTGCACGGCTGACTCGGTTCGTCTGCGACGGCTCGGGCTTTCCTCGGAGCCGGACCGCAGACGAACCGAGGGTGGGTCAGTGCGCCATGGCCTCCGGTTCGTCGGTCGGCGTACGGCGGATGTTCTCCGCCGCCCGCTCCGGCGGGAGCCGCAGGGCGACGCCGAGGTAGTAGATCGCCGTGCTGAACACCAGGCACACCACGGCGCCGACACCCAGGGTCAGCGGACCGTTGCCGCCGTCCAGGATGAGCCCTGGCGTGGGCTTGCCGTCACCGTCGAGGTCGCCGAGGTAGCTGATCACCATCGCGCCGGCGACCCACAGCGGGAACCACAGGCCCGACCTGAGCTCCAGGCGCGGCAGGTCGATCTTGGCGGTGAAGTGGTAGATCACGTAGACGACGTAACCGAGCAGCAGCGCGATCAGCATCTTCTCGTTGATGTCCCAACCGGACCAGAAGACCAGCATGGTCGAGCCGAAGAATGCCAGCAGCGGCAGCAGGTCGCCACCGGGCAGGTGGAACGGGCGGTCCTGGTCGGGCAGCTGGCGTCTGAGCGCGCCGACCGCGACCGGGCCGGCCCCGAACGAGATCGCGAACGCCGAGGTGATGAAGCCGATGAACAGCTGCCAGCTCGGGAACGGCAGGAAGAAGATGCAGCCGACGACGAACATCAGCAGCACCGACGCCCACGGGACGCCGCGACGGTTCAGGCTGGTCAGCCACTGTGGTGCGTTGCCGTTGCGGGCGTTGGCGTAGGACAGCCTGGCCGTCACGCCCGCGTAGATCAGCCCGGTGTCGGCGGGGGAGATGATCGCGTCGATGCGCAGCAGCCACGCCAGCCAGACAGCATTGAGGACGAGGGCGAGACCGGCGAGCGGGCCGGCCGTCTCCGCGAAGGAGAGGTTGGCCCAGCCGTCGCCGAGCACCTTCGCCGGCAGCCCGGTGATGAAGGCGACCTGCAGCAGCACGTAGATGACCCCGGTGAGCATGACGGCACCTACGACCGCGAACGGCACGTTGCGCTGAGGGTTCTCGGTCTCACCGGCGTACTCGATCGCGTTGCGGAAGCCGAGGTAGGCGAAGGCGATGCCGGCGGCCGGGATCGCGGTGAACATGGCACCCCAGCCCTCGGGCGCGAAGCCGTGCACCGTCAGGTTGCCCGGGTTGAACTCCAGCGAGAACAGCGCGACGATCAGCACCGCGATGACCGCGAGCTTCCACCACACCAGCGCGTTGTTGAACTGCGCGAAGATCTTCACGCCGAGGACGTTCACCAGGCTGTAGAGGAACATCAACGCGACCGCGACGACGGTGCCGGGCCCCGTCAGCAGGAAGACCCCGGCCTCCTCGCGCATCAGCCACGGGATGTACGGGTCGGCGTACTGCGTCGTCGCGAGCACCTCGACCGGGGTGACGGCGGCTGCGGCCAGCCAGCTGATCCACCCCGAGCTGAAGCTGGCGAAGGAGCCGAACGCGTACTGGGGGAACCGGATGATGCCGCCTGCGACGGGGAACATGGTGGAGAGCTCGGCGTAGACCAGGCCGATGATCATCACGATCACCCCACCGAGCACCCACGAGAAGATCGAGGCCGGGCCGGCGATCTGCGAGGCGTACAGGGCTCCGAACAGCCACCCCGAGCCGATGATGGCCCCGACCCCGGTGAAGAGCAGGCTCAGCTTGCCCACGTCTCGCTTGAGGCCGGTGTCCAGCTGCACCTCAACGCTGCGTGGCGCTTCGGTGGTTGGTGCCGTCACGGGAAACACTCCTCTCGTCACCGGCGCGGGCGCGCCGGGTGGCGCCGTGGACCCGCTTCCGTCACAGTCGCCGAGAGAGTACCCATGACGTTGTGACGTGTCACATCCTGGACGCGGATCAGACGTCACAAGGGCGTAACCATCGGGTGGCCCGGCTACGCAGCGTGGTCCTCGAATGGCGCTGCGTGGTGGTCAGCCGATCAGGAGGCGACCGAGCGCGGCGGTGCCCGCCGCGACCGCGACCACGACGATGAACGGCGCCCGCAGCAGCAGGGCGACGACACCGGCGAGCAGACCGGCCAGGCGGGCGTCGAGGGTGAGTGATGCGCCGTCGCCGAAGGTCTGGGTGCCCACGAGCGCGGCCAGCAGTGCGACCGGCAGCAGGTCGGCGATCCGCCTCGCCACCGGGTGGGCGAGCGCGGACTCGGGCACCGACAGGCCGGCGAGCTTGAGCAGGTAGCAGCCGGCGGCCGCGCCCAGGATGGCCACCCACATCAGCGGGTGCCTCGCAGGCCCACGAGTACGGCGACCAGCGCCGCAGCCAGCACCGGCACGCCCGCCGGAACCATCGGGACCAGGACGACCGCGAGCAGGGCGGCGGCCACTGCGGTGACACGGCTGCGGGTGTCGGTGAGCTGCGGCCACATCAGTGCCACGAAGGCGGCGGCGACAGCCGCGTCGAGGCCGAGGTCACGGGGGTCGCCCAGGGCCTGCCCGGCGATGCCGCCGACGAGGGTGGCGAGGTTCCACAGCAGGAAGACGGACACCCCGGTGGCGAAGAACCCCAGCCGGGCCTCGGGGCCGCTCTCCCGGTTCACCGCCATCGCCGTGGACTCGTCGATCACCAGCTGGGCGGCCGCGCTCCGGCGTACGCCGCGAAGACGGAGCAGAGAACCCAGCCGAAGGCCGTACAACGTGTTGCGAGAGCCGAGCAGCAGCGCGGTCGCGGCGCCGGAGATGGGAGCGCCGCCCGCGGCCACCACCCCGACGAAGGCGAACTGGGAGGCTCCGGTGAAGACCAGGAGTGACAGCGCGCAGGCCTGCAGCAGGGTGAGCCCGGCCGAGACCGCGATCGCCCCGAAGGAGACGCCGTACGCGCCCGTCGCGACACCGATCGCGACGGCGTCACGCACGATTCGCTGTCGTACATCGGCCATCCTGCGACAGTAGCAAACAGTGGGTTAGGTGCTGTCGCTCAGTGCCTGTCGATCGGGAGTCGGCGCGGCCCGTCGGGCTCGTACACCAGCCAAAGGGAGGTCACCAGGCCGAGTGCGCCGCCCGCGAGGACGGGGATGAGGTTGACCGACGGTGCTACGCAGACGCCCGCGAGCACGTCGGCGCAGCCGGAGTCGGCCCCGGAGACGGACCAGTGGGAGACCCAGGCGCCGAGCCCCGCGC
>JBOHDD010000444.1:0-2863 GCA_050699155.1 Nocardioidaceae bacterium | reverse complement strand
GAACCCGATCGCGTCGGACATCACCTCACCCACGCGCATCGTGCCGTGCTCGGCGAGGAGTCGCATCCATCCGTCGAAGGCCCCCGGGACACAGGCCGCGAGCAGCCCGGTCCCCGGCACCAGGTCGAGGCCGAGATCCTCGAACCGGGGGATGGTCGCCGATGCGGGCGCCGGCCCCTGCCCGTTGAGCACCCGCACCTCGCCGCTACCGGCCGGGCAGACCAGCACAGGGACCTCACCGCCGGGGCCGTTGAGGTGCGGCTCCACCACCTGCAGCACGAAGCCGGTGGCGACCGCCGCGTCGAAGGCGTTGCCGCCCCGCTCGAGCACGGCCATCCCCGCACTCGAGGCCAGCCAGTGTGTCGATGCGACCATGCCGTAGTTGCCGCGTAGCTCGGGTCTCGTCGTGAACGCGTTGCTCGTCATGGTCACCTAGGATGTCGCGCCCGGCCCGGCAGCCTCCACCCAGGGTGCCGAAACCGGCTCTCCGTCCCGCCAAGTTGCGCGTTCTCTGCATCTTCTGTGGAGAACATGCTTGCTTTACGCATATTCGGGCTCGTAGGCTGAATTCCTATGGCTCGTGTGCTCGTCGTCGCCGACGACCTGACCGGCGCCAACGCGGCGGCGGCCGGATTCTCGCGTGCCGGCCTGCGTTCGGTGACGGTCGGCCTCGGGCGGCGATGGGACTCGGTGGCGGAGTTCCACGGCCGGTTCGACGTCGTGGTGGTCACCACGGAGACCCGGCACGCGGGTGCCACGGAGGTGGTCGACGCCGTCACCCGGTGCACGCGCGCCGGCTGGCCGGTAGACATGCTGAGCTGCCGCATCGATACCACGCTCCGCGGCAACGTGGGGGTGGCGGCCGAGACCATGCTGCGCACCGTTGCCGACCTGTCGGGGCGACGCACAATCGGCATCTGCATGCCCGCCCATCCCTCGGCTGGTCGCTGCACGGTGGAGGGCTACCAGCTGCTCAACGGGACACGCCTGGAGGAGACCGAGCTCGCCGACGACCCCCGGTCGCCCGTGCGCACCTCGTCGGTGGCCGACGTGCTGGAGACCGGCACGAACCTGGTCACCGCGAACATCCCGCTGGCCGCGGTCACCGGTGACGACGACACGCTGCAGCAGACCATGCGTGCGGCGGTACGCCGGGGTGCCGACGTACTCATCGGTGATGCGCTCACCGAGGACCATCTGACCCGCCTGGCCGAGGCTGCCGCCCGTGTCTCGTCGACAGAGGACGTCGACTGGCTGAGCATCGACCCGGGCCCGGGGTCTGCTGCCCTGGCCGCGGCACTGGGGATCCGCGGCCACGGGCAGGGCGGGCCGGTCCTCGCCGTGTCCGGGTCGGCAACCGAGCTCACCCGCACCCAGCTGCATGCGCTCGCCACCGCACGTGCGGTGCACCTGGTCAAGCCGGTGCACACGCCCGGTGGCCCGGTCCCGGACGTCGACGCGACCGCTGCCGAGCTGGTGAAGGTGCTGGACGCCGCGAGGACCGGTGAGGTGGTGCTGCTGGCCACCGTGCTCGGCGCAGAGGACGTCGTGTCACTCCGGGGTGACGACGGCGCGGCGCTCCCCCGCGCGCTCGGGCGGATCACCCGCCGGGTGCTGCAGGAGTCCGAGGTCGGCGGGCTCTACACCACCGGCGGCGACGTCACCGCCGCCGTGCTCGACGAGCTCGGGGCACGCGGGCTCGAGGTCGACGACGAGATCGTGCCTCTCGCGGTGGCCGGGGAGATCGTCGGCGGTCCCTGGTCCGGGCTGCCGATCGTCACCAAGGGGGGCCTGATCGGTGTCACCGCCACCGCCGTCGACTGTCTCGACCACCTGACCCGGGCAGCCGCCGTCCGGGCCCGCCGCGTGCGCACGGCCGTACCCCGTGGTCCCGCATAAACGCACCCAATCACCGAGGAGACACCATGACCCGCCCCGTTCTCGCCGTCACTGTCGGGGACCCCGTCGGGATCGGCCCGGAGATCACCGCGCTGACGCTCGCGGAGTACGCCGCGGACGACAGCCACCACGGTGTCGCGGTCGGCGACGCGGTGGCGCTGCGCCGTGCCGTGACCGCCTGCGGCCTCGATGTCGAGGTGCGCGAGGTGAGCGGCTTCGACGCGGCACCGGCCGGAGAGGGCGTCATCGACGTGCTCGACATCGGGGTCCTCGGCGACGACCTGCCCGCGTGGGGCGAGGTGGACGCGAGAGCCGGTCGCGCGGCCGTGACCGCCATCGAGGTCGCGACGAAGGCCGCGCTCGCCGGCGAGGTCAGCGGGGTCGTCACCGGCCCGATCAACAAGGAGGCGATCTGGGCCGCCGGCAGCAAGCACCTCGGGCACACCGAGATGCTCGGCGAGCTCACCGGTGTCACCAGCCAGGACACGATGTTCGTGGTGCGCAACACCGAGAAGCAGGGGCATCACCTGAAGGTCTTCTTCACCACCCGCCACGTGTCGCTGCGTAAGGCGCTCGACCAGATCACCCGCGAGCGGGTCGGTGAGTCGATCCACTCGGCATTGACCGCACTGCGGGTCTTCGGGACGTCGTCACCGCGGCTCGCGGTCGCGGCGGTGAACCCCCACGGGGGCGAGAAGGGCGCCTTCGGGGACGAGGAGATCGAGCACGTCGGACCGGCGTGTGATGACACACGCGCCGAGGGGCTGGAGGTGGCCGGACCCATCCCGGCGGACTCGGTGTTCCACCACGGGCTGGTCGGGCGGTACGACGGTGTGCTGTCGCAGTACCACGACCAGGGCCACATCGCCGCGAAGACCTACGACTTCGACGGCACCATCTCGGTGACGGTAGGTCTGCCGATCCTGCGCACGTCGGTGGACCACGGCACCGCGTTCGACATCGC
>JBOHDD010000443.1:0-4143 GCA_050699155.1 Nocardioidaceae bacterium | reverse complement strand
CCCGTGCACCGTTAGGTTCGTTGCGGGGGACCCCCGCGACGACTGGGATTCGTACCGGCTCGCCCCAGAGGTGGACTTCCCTGGGCGTTTGTGGGTGGGCATCGCGTGCAGGGCGCTGCGTTTCGTCGTACGACGGACTGCGCCAGCTGGCTGGGGAACGACGGTACGAATCCTTAACATCACGGGGGACCCCTGTGACGGTAGGTTCGTTGCAGGGGACCCCCGCGACGAACCGCGGGCGGGCGCCAGTGGAGGCGGCCGGAGTCAGAGTCGGCCGAGTGGGGCGACCACCGTGGAGGACTTCTCGCAGACCCAGTGCGGGTCGGGGCCGAGCTCGGGGGCGATGTAGAGGCCGTGGCCGTCCTGGTCGGCACAGCGCTGGCACACCGGCCACCGGCCGATCCGGTCGAGGATCGCGTCCTGTACGTCCTGCGCCACCAGACCGGCGACGAACTCCGCGCCCTGGGGCCACTGCCCCACCCACCACCGTCGCTGGCTGACGGACTCCTCGAGTACAGAGACGGTCTCCGCGTCGGCGATCTCGCACGACTGCAGGTCGGCGAGCACGAGGGCCCGCGCCGCCAGCACGGCATCGGTCATCTGTCCATGCTCTCCGGGTGGGTGTCCGCATTCAAGCAGGGTGCTGACGAGCCCAGAGTGGCCGGAGGGCATCGGAGCGCGACACACGGGTCGTCCTCGCGTCGGTCGCCCGTGCCACCCGTGGGTGGTGGCACCCTTGAGCGGTGGAGGACACCACAACGCGCACAGCGCCACTGAACGGTCTGCTCGAAGTAGTCGTGTTGCACCCGGCGGACGCGGAGGCGGCCGAGGAGGGCGGCGCCGACCGGCTCGAGCTGGTCGGCTCTATGGAGCACGGTGGGCTGTCGTGTGCGACCGCGGCCGTCAGCGCCGTGGTTCGCGCCACCTCCCTGCCGGTGCGGGTGATGCTTCGCCTGTCCGAAGGGTTCAGCACGACCGGAGGCGAGCTGGCCCGGCTCGTCGGACTGGCCGGCGACTACCTGACAGCCGGTGCCGACGGCGTGGTGTTCGGCTTCCTCAACCGCGACCTCGAGATCGACGTGCCCGTCTGCGAGACGGTCATCGACGCCCTCGACGGCGCTCCCTGGACCTTCCACCGCGCGGTCGACCACACCCTCGACCACGACCGTGCGTGGCGGCACCTTCGTCAGCTCGACGGCCTGGACGCCGTGCTGACGGCCGGCTCCTCCCTCGGTGTCGGGCACGGGCTCGACGACCTCACGAGACGAGCCGCCGACCCGGCCGCCGCCTCCGTGCTGATGGCCGGGGGAGGGCTGGAGCCCGAGCACGTCCCCTGGCTCGTCCGCAGCGGAGTGCGTGCCTTCCACGTCGGCAGCTCGGTGCGCCCGGACGGCTCGTGGGACAAGGCGTACGTCGACGCCGGCTACGTACGCTCATGGCGGCTGCTGATCGACGACCACACCGCACGGATGACGTCGTGATCCTGATCGACCCGCCACAGGTGCCGATGCGTGGCCGGCTGTGGTCGCACCTGGCCAGTGACACGTCGTACGACGAGCTGCACGAGTTCGCCCGGCAGTGCGGCATCCCCGAGCGCGGTTTCGACCGTGACCACTACGACGTACCCGCCGAGTGGTACGACGCCATGCTCGCCGCCGGCGCCGTCGCGGTGTCGAGCCGCGAGCTGGTCGCCAGGCTGCGCGGCCGTGGCCTTCGGCGTCCTAGGCCGGTGCCTCGAGCTCGTCGAGCTCGGCCCTGATGTTGGACCGGGCCCGATGCTCCCACCGCGCGTGCGCGCTCTCGGTGCGGTAGATCCGGTCGGCGTCGAGCAGGGCACGCAGGATCGCCGTCCGGCCCGCGCGGAAGTCCTCGTCGCGGACGTGGGAGTACTCCGCACGGACGTCGAGCACGTACTCCGCGTGCCGCCACGGGTCGGCGGCCAGGATGCGGAGGTCGGCATCGCAGAGCACGGAGCCGTTCGCGTCGCCGTCGTCGGTTCGGTGGTGCCTGGTCAGCCGCACCAGCCTCGCGACCTCGGCGACCAGGACTGCCGCGCACCCGCGGGCGCTGAGCTCGGCCTCGGCCAGCACCGCGGACCGCTCCTCGTTGTCGTCGCGGCGTACGTCGTAGACCGCGTCGTGGAACCACGCGGCCCACCGGACGGCCTCGACGTCCTCCGCCGCAGGCGACAGCTCGTCGACCGTCTGCAGAACCTCCTGCAGGTGGCGCAGGTCGTGGTAGCGCCGGTGCGGTTCCCGGTACCGCCCGGCCAGCCGGGCGCGGAGCTCGTCCACCCCGCGAGCGTATCCACCGGTGACGTCGGGGACGGCGCGACATCTGACGCCTGTCCCCGTCGGTGCGCGATAGTTGGCCCATGTCGACGCCATCCGCTGCCGGTCTGGTGCTCGCCGCGGGCGAGGGCACACGCATGGGTACGCCGAAGGCGCTGGTACACGACGAGTCCGGCACCCCGTGGGTCGTGTCCACCGCCCGGACGCTCCGCGACGGCGGTTGCGGCCCGGTCGTCGTGGTCGTGGGCGCGGCCGCTGTGCAGGTGCGCGCCGCGCTCGCCGGTGAGGACGTGGACACGACGTACGCCGCGGACTGGTCCACCGGCATGGGCGCCTCCCTGCGCGCCGGGCTCACCACCCTGGCCACGCACGCGCAGCCGACGGTCGCGGTCGTCGCGGTGGTGGACACCCCCGACCTGCCCCCCGGTGTCGTACGCCGTCTGCTCGAGCACGCCGAGGGCTCCGGCTCACTCGTACGCGCGACGTACGACGGGTTGCCGGGCCATCCCGTCGTCCTCGGCGCCCGGCACTTCAGCGGCATCATCGACAGTGCGCGCGGAGACGTCGGCGCGCGGGACTACCTGCGCGACCACCCTCCGGTCGAGGTGGAGTGTTCCGACCTCGCCAGGGGCACCGATGTCGACGTACCCGGGGACCTCCCTCGTGGACACAGGCTTGGTTGACGCCTTCCACTAGGTCATGCTGTCGGTGTGCACCCTGTGGAATCGCAGGCCGACCTCGCCGCCCGTCTGGAGGGGACCGGCTACCTCGCAGACGAGGGTCTGGCCACCGTCGGCTACCTGGCGCTGGCACTGCACCGCCCGCTGCTGCTCGAGGGTGAGCCCGGCACCGGCAAGACCGCGCTGGCCGAGGCGCTCGCCGGGTCGCTCGACCTGCCGCTGATCCGGCTCCAGTGCTACGAGGGCATCGACGCCAGCCAGGCGCTGTACGACTGGGACTTCCCCCGCCAGATCCTGCATCTGCGGACGGTGGAGGCCACCCGCGCCCCCGACGCGGAGGTCGACGTGGAGGAGGTCGAGAAGTCGCTGTTCGACGAGCGCTTCCTGTTGGCGCGCCCCGTGCTGAAGGCACTGCGCGACAGTCCGTCGGTGCTGCTGGTCGACGAGATCGACCGCGCCGACGACGAGTTCGAGGCGTTCCTGCTCGAGGTGCTGTCCACGAACCAGGTCACCATCCCCGAGCTGGGCACCGTGCGCGCCTCGACGCCGCCGATCGTCGTCCTCACCTCCAACCGGACCAGGGAGGTGCACGACGCCCTCAAGCGCCGCTGCCTGTACCACTGGATCGACCACCCGGGCCTCGCCCGCGAGGTCGAGATCCTGCGGGTCCGGCTGCCGGAGGTGCCGCGACAGCTCGCCGAGCAGGTGGCAGGTGCGGTGCACCGGATGCGTGCCGCCGACGACCTGCTCAAGCCGCCGGGTGTGGCCGAGACCCTCGACTGGGCCAGCGCACTGCACGCGCTCGGCCAACGCGAGCTCGACGTGGAGAACGCCGCCGCGACGCTGGGTGCGGTGCTGAAGTTCCGCGAGGACGGCGACCGCGTGCGTGACTCGCTCGACCGGATCCTGGCGCGGTGACCCGCGATGACATCGCAACCTCCGGTCGACCTGGTGCTGGCCGGGTTCTCGCGTGCGCTCCGGCACGCCGGCGTGACCGCGACGGTGGACCGGACGCAGGCCTTCGTCAGGTCGGTGGCGGCGGTCGGTGCGGACACACCCGGAGGCGTGTACTGGGCGGGACGGTCGACGCTGTGCTCCCGCCCCGACGACTTCGACATCTACGACCGGGTGTTCGCGGCCGGGTTCGGCGGCGAGGTGCCGACCGCCTCGCG
>JBOHDD010000442.1:0-7094 GCA_050699155.1 Nocardioidaceae bacterium | reverse complement strand
ACGAAGAACGGCAGCTGCGGGTCCGCGATGAGACCCTTGATCCCGATCTGCCGCCATCTGAGCTCGATGCCGTCCGGGCGGTGACGGTTGCCGGGCACCGCGTCGCGGCCGAGACGCACCTCGACGGGTGCGATGTCGTCGACGGCGACGACCCATCCGAGCCAGCCCCCGCCTGCCTCGGAGCGGACGCGCACGGCCTGCCCGAACGGCGCCTTGTCGGAGGCCGGGTGGTCGAGTACCTCGACGATCTCGAGGTACTGGTCACCGACGAGCGGCAGCACCACGTTGCGCGTGCCGAAACGGGGGTGCACCCCTCCGTCGACGAACTTCTCGCCCAGCAGCTCGGCGAGGCGCTGGGTCGTTCCCGCGAGGCCGTCCGGTCCGACTGCGTAGGAGACGTGGTCGAGATGCATGCCAAGCATTGTTGCGACCCTGAGAATCCGCTGAGACAGCGGGGGTCGGTTTCGCGCTCGGTCAGCCCGCGACGGTGCCGCCCTGCTCGCCGGCTCGCCGATGGCCGTGCTCGCCCTTGGGGTCGGCGGGGTGCAGCGCCAGCCGGCTGCGGGACTCCATGTGCCGCCGACAGTGCTCGGCGAGCTCGTCGTAGGCCTCCCTGCCCATCAGCTCGACCAGCTCGGGCTCGTACGAGACGAACACCGGATCCTGCGCCACGTGCGCCTCGGTGTTACCGGTGCAGTACCAGTCGAGGTCGTGCCCACCGGGCCCCCAGCCGCGCCTGTCGTACTCGGCGATGGTGACCTCGGTGTACTCGGTCCCGTCCGGCAACTCGATGTCACGGTAGGTCCGCCGGATCGGCAGCTGCCAGCACACGTCCGGCTTGGTCTCGAGGGGGTGCATCCCCTGCTTGAGCGCGAACGCGTGCAGAGAGCAGCCGTGCGGACCGTCGAAGTCAGGTCGGTTGTGGAAGATGCACGCGCCGTCGACGCGGCGTGTCTTGCGCTCGCCGTCCTCGTCGACCTCGGTCCAGCCGTTCTTGCGACCCTCTTTGCGGTACTGCCAGTCCTCCGGGCCCATCTGCTTGGCGAACTTCTTGACCCGCTTCTCGTCGTCCTTGTCCGAGTAGTGCGCGCCGAGCGTGCAGCAGCCGTCGTCGGGTCGCTCCTTGTAGATGCCCTTGCAGCCGGACCCGAAGATGCAGGCCCATCGCGAGGTGAGCCAGGTCAGGTCGCAGCGGAAGAGCTGGTCGTCGTCGGCCGGGTCGGCGAACTCGACCCATGCGCGCGGAAACTCAAGTTCGATCTCAGGCACCCGGAAATCCTAACCGGCTAACGTGAACTCATGCGCCTCGCGGTTCTCGACGTCGGATCGAACACCGTCCATCTCCTCGTGGTCGACGCGCATCGCGGCGCCGCGCCGCTACCGGCGTACTCCCACAAGGAGGCGATGCGCCTGGCCGAGCACCTCGACAAGCACGGCGCGCTCACGCGGCGTGGCGTCGAACAGCTGACGAGGTTCGTCGAGCAGGCGCTGGAGGTCGCCGAGGACAAGGGCTGCGAGCGGGTGCTGGCATTCGCCACCTCGGCGGTGCGCGGCGCCTCGAACAGCGACGAGGTCCTCGCGCACGTCAACGACACCACCGGGGTCGACCTGCTGGTGCTGCCGGGACCGGACGAGGCACGGCTGACCTTCCTTGCCGTGCGTCGCTGGTTCGGCTGGTCGTCGGGTCGACTCACCGTCTTCGACATCGGTGGCGGATCCCTGGAGATCGCGACCGGCGCGGACGAGTCGCCGGCCGTCGAGCAGTCCTTTCCCTTGGGGGCCGGTCGACTGACCCGCCAGTGGCTTCCGGGTGAGGTGCCGTCCGGTGGCGACGTACGCCGGCTGCGCAAGCACGTCCGCAGCGCCATCGCGCAGGATGCTGGTGCGGTGCTGCGCGAGGGCCGCCCCGATCATGCGGTTGCGACCAGCAAGACGTTCCGCTCACTGGCCAGGGTGTGCGGTGCACCTCCCTCCGCCGACGGCCCGTTCGTTCGCCGGATGCTCGAGCGTCAGGAGCTTGGTGTATGGCTGCCGAAGCTGGCCAAGATGTCGGCCGCGGAGCGAGCTCGGCTGCCCGGTGTGTCCGCCGCGCGCGCACCGCAGCTACTGGCGGGCGCGCTGGTCGCGGACGCCGTGCTGGACCTGTTCGACCTGACCGAGCTGGAGATCTGCCCGTGGGCGCTGCGCGAGGGTGTCATCCTCGAGCACCTCGACAAACTCTGAGCCGCGTCGGGACCGGCGCGCGTCCGCGCAATAGTCTGAGACCATGACCGCCCCGTTCGCCGAGGCCGACAGGCCTGTGGAACCGCTGGTGGCGTTGTCGACGGCGTCGGTCTACCCCGAGTCCACGGCGAGCGGGTTCGAGCTCGCGTCCCGGCTCGGGTACGACGCCGTCGAGGTGATGGTCAGCGTCGACCCGGTGAGCCAGGACATCGACGCGGTCCGGCATCTCGCCGGCTACCACCACCTGCCGGTGTGCGCGATCCATGCACCGTGCCTGCTGATCACCCAGCGTGTCTGGGGGACCGAGCCGTGGGGCAAGCTGGAGAAGAGCGCGGAGATGGCCCGAGAGCTGGGCGCGGACGTGGTCGTCGTACACCCGCCCTTCCGGTGGCAGCGCGACTACGCGAAGGGTTTCGTGGAGGGCATCGCCAAGCTCGAGGCCGACACCGGGGTCCAGTTCGCGGTCGAGAACATGTACCCCTGGCGCGCGCCACGCCGTGACGTGCAGGCGTACATGCCCGGCTGGAACCCGGTGGAAGAGGACTTCGCCAACGTCACGCTGGACCTGTCTCACTCGGCCACCGCGGGTACCAACCCCGTCGCGATGGCCGTCGAGGCCGGAGACCGGCTCGCGCACGTGCACCTCGCCGACGGCTCCGGCTCGGCGAAGGACGAGCACCTGGTGCCGGGCAGGGGGAACCAGCCGTGCGCGGAGTTCCTGGAGTACTGCGCGGTGACGAACTTCCGCGGCAACGTGGTGATCGAGATCAACACCCGCCGCAGCGGCAGCCGGGCGATGCGGGAGCAGGACCTCGCCGAGGCGCTCGCATTCACCCGGCTGAACTTCGTGGCCGCCGCCGACTACACAGTCGCCTCCGACGGCACGATCGAGCGGCGCCTGCAGTGAGGTCGCTCCGGTGAGCCGTCGTACCGCGTCCCGGGGCCGTCGCCCCGGCGGTCCGGACACCCGGGGGGAGATCCTGGCCGCGGCCCGTGGGTCCTTCGCGGAGCGTGGCTTCGACCGCACCACCATCAGGGGTGTCGCCGCCGACGCCCGTGTCGACCCCGCGCTCGTGCACCACTACTTCGGGAGCAAGGAGGACCTCTTCCTCGCCGCGCTGGAGATGCCGATCGACCCGCGGTCACTGATCCCGCAGGTGTTCGGGCCCGGCGTGGAGGGGGCAGGGGAGCGGCTGCTGCGCACGTTCCTCGGGGTCTGGGACCGGCCGGAGAACACCCAGGCGCTGGTGGCCCTGGTGCGTACCGCCTTCGTCGCCGACGAGGCTGCGGACCTGATCCGCAGCGGGATGGCGCGCATCGTCCTGCGGGCGGTCGTGCCGATGATCGGGGGCGACGACGCGCCCCTGCGTGCCCAGCTGGTGGCCAGCCAGCTGGCGGGCATCATCGTCAACCGGTACGTGATGCGTCTCGACCCCCTGGCCTCCCTGCCTGCCGAGACCATCGTCGCCTGGGTCTCGCCCAACCTCCAGCGGTACATCGACGGGCCGCCTCCGGCGCCCTGACTTGTCGGCTGTCGGGATTGACGGACACGTGGTCCGGCTGCATAATTCAACACATGATGAATAACGCTGAGGGCGCGGTGCGGATACGAACCCTGCACTGTCGGCGCGGTGGCCGGGAGGTGCTGCGCGGTCTGACGTTCGACGTGCCGCGCGGGCAGGTCACCGGCCTGCTCGGGCCGTCCGGTTGTGGCAAGACCACCCTGATGAGGGCGATCGTGGGGGTGCAGAGCAACTGCACCGGCGAGATCGAGGTACTGGGCCGTCCGGCGGGCGACAAGGTGCTCCGTCAACGGGTGGGCTACGTGACCCAGGCGCCGAGCGTGTACGCCGACCTCACGGTCCGGCAGAACCTCCAGTTCTTCGCCGCAGTCCTGTCCACCGACGCATCGGAGGTGGACCGTGCGATCGCCGACGTCGACCTGGGCGACCACGCCGACGTCAGGGTCGACCGGCTCTCCGGCGGCCAGCAGTCCAGGGTCTCGCTGGCGGCCGCCCTGCTCGGTTCGCCGGAGCTGCTGGTTCTCGACGAGCCGACGGTCGGGCTCGACCCCGTCCTGCGGCGCGACCTGTGGGCGATGTTCCACCGACTGGCCGAGTCCGGCGTCACCGTGCTGGTGTCGAGCCACGTGATGGACGAGGCCGACCGCTGCGAGCGGCTGCTGTTGATGCGGGAGGGTCTGCTGCTGGCCGACGACAAGCCGTCTGCACTTCGTGAGCGCACCGGCTCGCCCGACATCGAGGGCGCGTTCCTGGCACTGGTCGACAAGGCCGAGGAGGAGGTGGCGTCATGACCGTGCGGGTGACCGCTGCCGTGGCCCTGCGGGTGCTGCGACAGCTGCGGCACGACCATCGCACCGTCGCCATGTTGCTGGTGATCCCGTGCGTCCTGCTCACGCTGTTGTGGTGGATGTTCGACGGCAACGACCTGGTGTTCAACCGCTTCGGTCCGCCGATGCTGGCGATGTTCCCGTTCATCGTGATGTTCCTGGTCACCTCGGTGACCACGTTGCGCGAACGCTCCAGCGGCACGCTGGAGCGCCTGCTGTCGATGCCGATGGGCAAGGCCGACCTGCTGCTCGGCTACGCCGTCGCCTTCGGGCTCGTGGCGCTGGTGCAGGCGAGTGTCGCGGTAGGGCTGACCGTCGGCGTGCTCGGGCTCGACGTCACGGGCCCGGTGTGGATGTTGACCGTGGTCGCGGTGCTCGACGCCGTCCTCGGCACCGCCCTCGGGCTGTTCGTGTCGGCGTTCGCGGAGACCGAGTTCCAGGCCGTGCAGTTCATGCCGGCGATCGTGCTGCCGCAGGTGTTGCTGTGCGGGCTGTTCGTTGCTCGAGACGGGCTGCCCGACGTGCTGGCCGCGATCTCGGACGTGTTGCCGCTGTCGTACGCCGTCGATGCCATGCAGGAGGTACAGGCGAGCAGTGACCTGTCGGGGACGCTCGCGACGGACCTGGTCGTCGTCGGTGGGTTCGCGCTGGCCGCTCTTGCGTTGGGGGCCGCGACGCTGAAGCGGCGTACCGCGTAGCCTTGGCCGCGCAGTCGCGGAACGCGGCCGGCGCGGCAGAGGAGGACAGGTGCTTCGGCGTTCGTTGTTGGCGCTCTCGCGCAGCGCACAGGTGAAGGACCTGGTCAGCACGATGCCGGTCTCCAGTGGAATCGTCGCGCGCTTCGTGCCCGGTGAGACGAACGAGTCCGCTGTCGAGGCCGCCCGGCACTTGACCGGCGACGGACTGCTGGTGACCCTCGACTACCTCGGTGAGGACACCTTCGACCGTGCACAGGCCGAGGCCACCGTCGCGGCGTACGTCGAGCTGCTCCAGGCGCTGGCGTCCTCCGGGCTCGCACACGGCTCCGAGGTGTCGGTCAAGCTGTCGGCGGTCGGCCAGGCGCTGACCGATGACGGTGAGAAGGTCGCACTCGACAATGCGCGCACCATCTGCCAGGCCGCACGCAACGCCGGCACCACCGTGACCCTCGACATGGAGGACCACACCACGACGGACTCGACGTTCGAGGTGCTGCGCAACCTGCGACAGGACTTCCCCGAGACCGGTGCCGTCGTGCAGGCCTACCTGCATCGCACCGAGGCCGACTGCCACGACCTCGCGTATGAGGGGTCGCGGGTGCGCCTGTGCAAGGGTGCCTACAAGGAGCCTGCGTCGGTCGCGTTCCAGGACAAGGCGGGTGTGAACAAGGCGTACGTGCGCTGCCTGAAGGTGCTGATGGCCGGCCGTGGCTACCCGATGGTCGCCTCGCACGACCCGACATTGGTCGAGATCGCCGGCGCGCTGGCCGCTCGCAACAGCCGGCAGAAGGACTCCTACGAGTTCCAGATGCTCTACGGCGTCCGTCCCGACGAGCAGCGCCGGCTGGCGGGCCAGGGCCAGAAGGTGCGCGTCTACGTGCCGTACGGCAGCGAGTGGTACGGCTACCTAATGCGCCGGCTCGCGGAGCGACCGTCGAACGCGACGTTCTTCCTGCGATCGTTGGTGTCGAAGAGCTGACCAAGCCCTGCTGTCCTAGGAGGTCCAGGCCGATGACCGTTGCCATACTCGGGGCCGGCGTGATGGGCGAGACCCTTGCCTCCGGCCTGATCCGCGCCGGACGCGACGTCGGCGACCTGCTGCTGACCGAGCGCCGACCCGAGCGGGCGGCCGAGCTGCAGGAGAGGTACGGCGTGGAGGTCGTCACCAACGCCGAGGCTGCCAAGCGCGCCGGCACCCTCGTGGTCGTCGTGAAGCCGCAGGACATGACGATGTTGCTGGACGAGATCGCCGGCGACGTCAGTCCCGGCCAGCTCGTCATCTCGCTGGCCGCCGGGATCACCACCGAGCTGATCGAGTCACGGCTGCCCGACGGTGTCGCAGTCGTCCGCGTCATGCCGAACACCCCGGCTCTCGTCGACGAAGGGATGGCCGCGATCGCACCCGGCACGCACTGCGACGACGAGCACCTGGCGGAGGCCGAGGAGCTGTTGCGGTCGACCGGGCGGGTCGTCCGCGTCCCGGAGTACCAGCTCGACGCGGTGACCGCCATCAGCGGCTCGGGTCCGGCGTACCTCTTCTTCGTCGTCGAGGCGATGATCGAGGCGGGTGTCCACCTCGGTCTGCCACGGTCGACGGCGACCGAGCTGGTGGTGCAGACGGTGGTCGGCTCGGCGAAGATGTTGCGCGAGACCGGCGAGCACCCGATCGTGCTGCGGGAGCGCGTCACCTCGCCGGGTGGCACGACGGCCGCCGCCGTACGCGAGCTCGAGGACCACAAGGTGCGCGCGGCGTTCATGACGGCGCTGCAGGCCGCGCGAGACCGCTCCCGAGCCCTGGCCAGCGGCCAGAACGAGTAGGAGAG
>JBOHDD010000441.1:0-1709 GCA_050699155.1 Nocardioidaceae bacterium | reverse complement strand
GCGGACGAACCCATCGAGGTCGACGAGGCAACCCGCCTGCGGGCCGCCGTACGCGGCCTGGTGACTCAGATGGAGGCGCTGCTCAGCAGCGGGGAGCAGCTCACGGAGACCCCTGAGGGGGACGAGGCCGCCGAGCGGGAGGTCCTCCAGGCGGTCGCGGCCGCGCCGGAGGGTCGGATGCACCGGCTTGAGGTGCACCAGGTCGCGCGCCGTGCCGGTATCTCACGCGCTTCGCTGGCGCAGATGTACCGCTGCGACCCGCCGCTGCTGCGGGCGGACGGACACGACAGGGTGGTCACCGAGGAGGGCCGGCGCCGAGCCGCCGGGTGAGGGCGGGTCGGCCGTCAGTGACCCGTGGCGTGGTCGAGGTGGTCGGCCTCGATGTTCTGCAACCTGACCTGGCCGCGTGCGACAAGGCGCTCCTCCTCGTCGCGGATCTCCACCAGCCAGACCTGCTGCAGGCGTCCCCGGTGGACGGGCGTGGCGACGGCGGTCAGCTGACCCTGGCTGGTGGCGCGCAGGAAGTCCGTCTGGTTGCTGACGCCGACGACCTTGCCCCGGTCCCCGAACCACAGGGCGGCCCCGGTGCTCGCCGCGGTCTCCACCACCGAGCAGTGCACGCCACCGTGGGCGATGCCGTACGGCTGCCAGAGCTCCGGCCGCAGCTTCCACGTGATGACGGCGCGCTCGCCGCTGGCCTCGACGAGCTCGAGCCCCAACCACTGGGCGAAGCCCCCGAGAAATCGGCTCTGGTCCACCGCACGTCCTCCCGTTGCTCGGTCCGGTGAATCCTAGCGACGGTGCACGACGGCTCTGACTGGTGGTCGGGCTCTGCCGAAGATGGGTACTGCAGAGGTTCCCTCTGAGTAGTTGTGCGGAGGCGGCACCTCCTGCTGCCCGGCCATCGTGGACGCATGAGACCCAGCCTTGCATCGCATCCTTTGGTGGTGGCCGGCATCACCACCGTGGTGGCCGGTCTGGTCGCGTGGTGGCTCGAAGGCTACTTCGCCGGAGGCTGCGGATCCGCGGGAGCGGCGTTCTCCTGTCTGATCGAAGGCCTCGCGATGGTGTTCGTCGGCCCCTTCGTCGTCCTTCTCCTCGGCTGGCTGCTCCTACGTGCGCTCGGCGTGCGACACCCGTTCGTGGCCGCGTTGCTCGCGATCGCCCTCGGTGCGGTGCTGGCCTACCCGGCGTACGTAGTGGACGACGTTGTCCGTGCGCGTCTGCTCGACGCTCCCGGAGACCCTGCAGCGGTCGGGGTGCTGGCCGCGGTGCTCGCGGTGGCACCGGCGACCGCTCTGGCCGTGTGGGCGGTCAGCGGAGCGGTCACCGGGCGCTCTGTCGTCGTGGCGGGGGTGACCGTGGTGGGGGTGTTCCTCGCCGCCGGTGTGGTGGAGGACGCGGAGATGAGACGGCGCACGATCGCTGATCTCGAGTCTGCGCAGGTGACCCTGCTGGCTCCACCGGAAGGGTGGGTTGTCGACATGGTGTACGTCGGTGCCGACGGCTCGGTGCATCTGACGACACATCCCGCAGGCGTCCAGGCGTACGGCGACTCGTCGGTCAACCTCGACCTCGAGCCGCGAGCCGAGGCCTTCAGAGTCGGCTTCGACGTGGTGCGCCGGTTCGACGGCACCGACGCCACGGTGTCCAGCTATCGCGATGGGCGTGCTGCCCGCAACGCCGTACGCGAGGTCGCAGACGGACTG
>JBOHDD010000440.1:0-2936 GCA_050699155.1 Nocardioidaceae bacterium | reverse complement strand
TGGAGGCGATGTTGATGATCTTGCCGCTCCCTCGAGCCAGCATCGGCGCCGCCACCAGCCGGCTGAGGGTGAAGGCGGCCGTGAGGTTGACCTCGAGGACGTCGCGCCAGTTCGACTCGCTGAACTCCGCCGCGGGCTGACGCCGGATGATCCCGGCGGCGTTGGCGAGGATGTCGACGCGCCGATCATCCAGCAGCTGCTCGATGGCATCCGGGAGACCTTCGGGGCACGCGAGGTCTACGACCAGCCGGTGCGCGCGACGTCCCAGTGCCCTGATCCCGTCTGCCGTGCCGTCCATGTTGTCGTGCTCCGAGAGCAGCACGACATCGGCTCCGGCACCGGCAAGACCGATGGCGATCGCCTGCCCGATCCCCGTGGCCGCTCCGGTGACCAGGGCCGTCCGGCCGTGCAGGCCGAACGGGGACGTCATCCGCACCGGCCCTCAGTACGCGACGTCGTACGGCGTGACGCCGGCCGTGTCGCAGTGATCGAGGTAACGACGGAGCTTCGACTCGGCGTTCTCGATGTAGAGTCGCTCGCCTTGCTCGTCGACATACTCGATGTCCCCGTGGATCGAGAACAGCGTGAGCATGGGGTGTTCCTCGTCGGCGACGTCGGCGACCAGGGTGTGGACGTCGCCCTGGGGCTCGTAGACGAAGTCGCCAGGCTCGGCGGTCCAGTCGTGCTCGACGTAGTGCCAGCGTCCCTGGAGCACCCAGCCCTCGACCTCGGACAGGTGCCGATGCCGGTTGACGACCCCACCCTCGGTGACCATCAGCAGGTTGGTCCACCGGTTCTGCGCTACCGAGATGCGCAATGGCTTGAACCACACGTTGCCCGACCCTTGTGGCACCCATGGGATGTCGGCCGACCGGGCGAGGACGTCGGTGGCGGGACCGTAGGTGGAGCGGGTCATGGTGGCTCCCAGCAGTCATGGACGAGGTGGCGCCGTCGGTGCCGTGCCGATGCTAGGCAGCCGCCTTCTCCGGTGTGAACCGCGAACCACGCATGCGGGCCATCCGTTGCACGGATGGACGTCAGCCCGTGCCGGCGGAGTCGGCGGGGAATGTCCCGGAAGGCAACGGGGTGCGTGGTATCTCCCTCAGCAGCGCACGCGCCGCGTTGGGCATGTATCGCTGCGGGTCCCAGAAGACACCCACCGTGCGCCCCTGCTCCAGCGAGCCCACCTGCGCCGTGACCAGTCCCGCGGTGTCGGAGACCTGCATGGCGAGGGCGTTGGTGACGCCGACACCGAGGCCGGCGCGAACGAAGTTCGCCAGCGTCTGCGGCTGGTCCGTCTGCCACGCGATGCGGGGCGGACGGTCGCACTCCTGGAACGCCGCGTGCGTCTCGAACATCACCTCGTGACCGAGGTGCCCGCCGATCGTGATCAGCTCGTACTCGCAGACCGTCGAAGGCTTGACCGGCTCGGGCACGCGGGCCAGAGCGTGGTCCGGCGGGAACACCGCGACCAGGGGCTCCCGCCACAACGGGTGGCATGTCAGCCCCTCGGTGTTCTGCAGGGGCACCAGCGCCCGAAGGGCCAGATGCATCTCACCGGAGTTCAGCGACTCGGCCAGATCCAGCGTCGCCTGCTCGACGAGCTCGACCCGCACCTGCGGGTACGACTTCTGGAACGAGCCCATCAGTGCGGGCAGGAAGGCTGCGCTCGCACTCGGGTAGCTGCCCAGCACAACCTCTCCACGGGCGACCCCGAGGACGGACTCGATCTCGGCGCTCCCGCGCGTCAGCGCGCCGAGCACCTCCCGGGCGTGGGGCAGGTAGGCCTCACCCGCGTCGGTGAGCACGACCGGGCGGTGGCGCCGGTCGAACAGCGTCGCACCCAGCGCCTGCTCGAGCGCGGCGACATGTGCGCTGACGCGGGACTGCGAGCGGTGGACCGCACCGGCCGCGGCGCTGAACCCGCCGGAGTCCACGACCGCCACGAAGGTCTCCAGCCAGTCGATGTGCTCGACCCGTGCCATCGCCGTCCTTTGCCCGTGGGTCGCCGGACCGTCACCGGCGACACGTACGTCATCCGTCTTGCGGGAACAAAGTAGCCGAAGCACGCGATTGACCCTGACGCCGCGCGGTCAACATCATGGTCACTCCTCGCGACGTCTTCCGGGCCACGAACGGAGCGCGTATGTCGAAACACCGTCAGACCGGCAGAGCACCCGCAACCCGACGGGCCCGGCTGACGGGACTCGTGGCGCTGTCCGGATGTCTGTGCCTCCTCCTCGCCGCGTGCAGCGGTGGGCTGAGGCAGTCCGCGGACGAGGGGAGCAGCGGCGCCGGCTCCGGTTGCGACCGCTCGGCGAGCTATCCCAGCGGGCCGGTGGAGATGGTCGTGCCGTGGGACGCCGGGGGCGGCACCGACAGCGTCGCCCGCTTCGTCGGCGCCCAGCTCGCGAAGAGCCTCGACACGCAGGTGAACGTGGTGAACCGGACCGGGGGCAGCGGTGCGGTCGGGCACTCCGCGATCGCCGGGGCGCCTCCGGACGGCTCCACCATCGGGATGGCGACGGTGGAGATCACGATGATGCACTGGCAGGGGCTGACCGAGCTCAACCACGAACAGCTCACCCCGATCGCACAGGTCAACTCCGACCCCGCCGGGATCACCGTGCGGGCCGACGCCCCCTGGGACGACGCGAAGTCGCTGATCGAGGATGCCAGGAAGAACCCCGGGTCGCTCACCGCGTCGGGCACCGGAGTGGCCGGCATCTGGGACCTGGCGCGCGCAGGGATGCTGATGGAGTCAGGCGTCGACACCGACGCGATCCGCTGGGTGCCCAGTGACGGTGCCGCACCCGCGCTGCAGGAGCTCGTGGCCGGTGGTATCGACGTGTCGTTCGCAAGCCTGGCGGAGAACCAGACCATGCTCAGGTCCGGTCGTGTCAAGGCGCTCGGCGTGATGGGGGACAAGCCGGACC
>JBOHDD010000439.1:0-10054 GCA_050699155.1 Nocardioidaceae bacterium | reverse complement strand
GGAGTCTCACCCACGACCGTCGGCTCCGGGTGCACGTGTACGGCCGCTGGTCCTGACCCACCCAGGTCGCTCCCACGCGCCATGTAACCGGGTGTTCTGGGTGCTTCCCGAGGCGTGTGAGCCTCGGAAAGCACCCAGACGCCTTGGAAGGCATGGAAGGCAGGGCGCATCACGGGCAAGCAGGGCCACATCAGGTGAAGAGCGGGACTGCTGATGGGGATGTCAGGTTGGTCGTGCAGGATCCGTCGGGCTCCCGGCTCAGGGCCGGCGGGTGCCGATGAGGGAGCCCCGGCGTACGACGGAGTCACCGAACCTGCGAGTTGCACGGTCGACAGCACGCTCGGCCTCGGACCAACCGCGCTCCCGCGCCCCCAGGACCAGCTGGCGAGTGGCGGTGCGTGCGTCGACCAGGCCCTCCATCCGGACACCGACCAGCCGAATGCGTGCCCGCTCGAGCCGCAGGGCGGCATAGAGCTCGCCGGCCACCGCGTAGATCTCCGCGGCCAGGTCGGTGGGGTCGGCCAGGGTGCGCGACCGGGTGATCGTCACGAAGTCGGCGAACCTGACCTTGAGCGTGACGGTGCGACCAGCCAGACCGGCGGCTCTCATCCGACCGGCGACCTTGGCCGCCAGCCGTAGCAGCTCGCGCAGGACCAACCTCGGATCGTCGGTGTCACGGCCGAAGGTCTCGTCGGACCCCATGGAGCGTTCGGGTTCGTCGTCGCTGCGGCGTGGGGTGACGGTGTGGCCGGCTCCACCCCAGGCCAGCACATGCAGATGGCTGCCGGTGGCCGGCCCCATCGCACGCTGCAGGGTGGCGATCGGGGTGTGCGCGAGATCGCCGACCGTCATCAGCCCGAGACGACGCAGCTGCTCGGCGGTCTTGTCACCCACGCCCCCCAGGGCGTCGACCGGGAGCGGGTGCAGGAAGGTCGTGACCTGCCCAGGCGTCACCATCAGCACGCCGTCAGGCTTGGCGCTGCGCGAGGCCAGCTTGGCCATCTCGGTGGTCGCGGCGACACCGACCGAGCAGGTGATGCCCTGCTCGTCGTGGATCCGGGCCCGGAGATGCTCGGCGACCTGCACCGGCCCGCCCAGACGGCGTCGTGCCCCGGACACGTCCAGGAACGCCTCGTCGAGTGAGACCGCCTGCACCAGCGGGGTATAGCTGCGGAACGTCTCCATCACCGCCGCGGAGCACGCGGTCAGGTGCTCGAAGTCGGGCTGGACCACGACCGCCTGCGGGCACAGCCGCCGTGCCCGGGTCATCGGCATCCCCGAGCGGACGCCGTACACCCGGGTGGGATAGGTGGCCGAGAGGACGACGCCACGGTTGCCACCGCCCACGATGACCGGGAGCCCGATCAGCTCGGGACGGTCGCGCACCGAGACGGACGCGTAGAAGGCGTCCATGTCGACGTGCAGGATCGAGCAGTCGCTCACGGCCCGTCCCCCTCGAGGGACGCGACCTCAGCGCAGGGCGGCGAGGACGTGCAGCTGCCCGGCGATGGCACGGAACTCCGGGCGGTCGGCGACGTCGGCCTCGAGAGCGAGCAGCGCGTCGGCGGCACCGGGCTCGGTGTCCACCAGCGCACTGGGGACGAGGTCGGCGAAGACCCGGGCACCGTGCACGCCGGTGATGTCGAACCCCGCCGTCGTGAGCAGCTCGGTGACGTCGCGTTCGGTGAACCGTCTCGGCACCGGGTCCGCGCTCCCCCAGCGCCCGTCCGGGTCGACCAGCAGATGCCTGGCGTCGGCCAGGTGACCGGCCAGGGCCTTGGCCATGACGGCTGCGTGCCGCTGGGTGACCAGCAGGCTGAGCAGACCACCGGGCTGCAGCACCGAGCCGACAGCGCCGAGAGCGTCGGCGGGGTCGTCGACCACCTCGAGCACCCCGTGGCACAGGACGGCGTCGGCGCTGCCCCGGTCGAACACCTCGAGCAGGTCGGTGGAGTCGCCCTGGATGCCACGGACCTGGTCGCTGACGTCGGCGTCGGCGGCACGTCGGGCGAGCGAGGCGAGTGCGTCGGGGTTGGGGTCGACGACCGTGACGCGGTGTCCGCGCTCGGCCAACCCCACCGCGAACCCTCCGGTGCCGCCGCCGAGGTCGAGCACATGCAGCGGCCGGGACTCGGTGAGCTGGTTGCGGCAGGTCTCGAGGCTGCGGGAGAGAGCATCCCAGACAACGGCGGTGCGCACGGCACTGCGACGGTGGTCGGCCACGCCTGGGACCCTCCCATCGAGACGGTGAGCGGCGACCCGATCGGCTCCCGGGTCCGCTCCGGTGACCACCCTAGTGAGCACCGGCATGCCCCCGGCTGTCCGGTCAACCTGGGCTGCCCTGGCTGGTGTGCCACAGCTTGCGTGGCGCCTCCTTCGTGTTGTCGCCCGCCGGCCGCACATCGGCGTACGGCGACTGCTTGAAACCGCTGGGATGCACCAACACCCGGCGCCGGCCCATCCCCCCGCCGGTCGGCCGATGCTCGTTGTCGGGCTCGTCGTCACCACCCGCGTCCGCCGGCTGCGGCCGCGCCATCACCGGCCGGGTCGAGCGGCTCTCCGCCGCACCGTGCACCGCACCCTCACCGGACTCGGGGCCGAAGCCCACCGGGGGTTCGGCCAACCTCCGGCGGACCTCCGCGATGCCCTCCCAGTGCCACAGGTCGTGCAGGGCGGTCAGCTCCCAGCAGCCGGTGGCACGCATCGACACCCCGCGTGGACCGGTACGACGCAGCTCACCGCGCACCAGCAACAACCAGGAGTGGAACAGGGTGGCGGCGTAGGGACCCTGCGCATCCTCGAAGAACGTCGCGTCGATCGGGCCGGTGCCGTCGTCGAGGGTCAGGAACACCACCCGGCGCCCGGAACGGATCGGCGGGGTCTGGGTCGCGACCTTCACACCGGCCACCAGCAGGGAGGAGCGGCTGCGCTGGGTGAGCAGGTCGCGTGACGGCACCGCACCCAGCTCGCGCAGCAGCGGGGCGTAGAAGTCGACGACATGCCGACTCACGTCGAGCCCCAGCACCTCCAGCTCGGCACGCACACGCTCGGCACCCGACATCTCGGGGAGGCCGGTGGCCTCCGCCTCCCCCGGCGCATCGCCGAGGTCGAAGGCGAGCTGGACCTCGGTGACCGGCACCGACGGTTGGGCGGCCTTGGACTGGGCAGCGGCCAGGTCGCGTACGTCGTGGGCGCCCCGCCCGCCCCCTGCTGCGACCCGACGGCGTGGGGAAGCACGGCGGTGGGAGCGTTCGGTGGCGCGGGTCCATCGGTCGAGGTCGGCGACCTGCAGCAGCAGGTCGCGCCGGGTCACCTTGCCGCGGCGTCGCACCGGCACCGGCGACCCGATGCCGTAGAGCGAGTCGAAGGCACCGGCCAGCACCAGGCGCTCGGTGACCGGCCGGGACACCTGTGCGCGGTGCCAGAAGTCGGTCAGCGAGTGGTAGGGCCGCCCGGCGACGACACGGTCGACCTCGGTGTCGGAGATGCCCTTGACCTCGGCCAGCGCCAGCCGGATGCCATGCGAACGGCCGTCGGGCAGACCGTCGCCCGGTGCTCGCCGAGGATGCTGACCGAGCACTTCCGGTGGGGGTTCGTCGTAGGCTCCGACACGCTCGACGCGGTAGGTCCTGTCGGAGGCGTTGACGTCGAGCGGCAACACCGCGATGCCGAACTGCCGGGCGTCGTCGAGGATCAGCCGCTTGGGGTACATGCCGGGGTCGTGTGTCAGCACACCGGCAAGGAAGTGCGCGGGGTAGTGCGCCTTGAGCCAGGACGACTGGTAGGTCGGCAACGCGAACGCCGCCGCATGGGCCTTGCAGAAGCCGAACGACGCGAACGCCTCGAGCACTTTCCAGACCCGGTGCACCACCGACTCGCGATAACCCTTCCCCAGTGCGCACGGGAAGAACCACAGCCGGACGTCGTCCTTGCCCTCCCTGTCGCCGAGCGCACGTCGCGCCTCGTCGGCCTCGGCCAGGGTGCAGCCGGTGAACACCGTGATCATCTCGATGACCTGCTCGTGGAACACCACGACGCCCGAGGTCTGCCGCAGGATGGGCTCGAGGTCGGGGTGGAGATACTCGGGCATCGACCAGCCATGGCGCGCCCGGAGGAACGGCGTGACCATGTCGCTCTTGACCGGGCCGGGGCGGAACAGCGAGATGTCGATGGAGATGTCGTTGAAGGTCTCCGGGGAGAACTTGCCCACCAGCTCTCGCTGGCCGGGTGACTCGATCTGGAAGCAGCCGAGGGTCTTGGACTGCTGGATCAACGAGAAGGTCGCCGGGTCGTCGAACCGGACCTGGTCCTGGTCGTCGAGGTCGACCTGCTCGCCCTCGACCCGTGCGACCTCCTCGACCGCATGGGCCATCGCCGACTGCATCCGGATGCCGAGCACATCGAGCTTGAGCAGCCCGAGGTCCTCGACGTCGTCCTTGTCGAACTGGCTCATCGGGAAGCCGACATAGCTGGCCTCGACCGGGGTGCGGTCGAGCAGGGTGTCGTCGGAGAGCAGCACGCCGCACGGATGCAGGGCGATGTGGCGTGGCAGCCCGTCCAGCTTCTCGACCAACCGGAACATCACGTCCAAACGCTGTTCGCCAAGACCGGACGCGCGCAGCTCGGGCAGGTCGCGCAGGGCGAGCCGAGCGTCGCGGGCCCTGATGTGCGGAAACGCCTTGGCGATGGCGTCGACCTCACCGCCCGGCATGCCCAGGGCCATGCCGACATCGCGGACCGCGTGCCGCACCCGGTAGGTCTCCATCATCGAGACGCAGGTGCAGTGGTCGCCGCCGTAGCGCTGGAGGATCTGCTCGTAGACCTCGGTGCGCCTGGCCGACTCCACGTCGATGTCGATGTCGGGCAACGCCTGTCGCAGTGGGGAGAGGAACCGCTCCATCAGCAGCCCGTGGCGCATCGGGTCGACCCCGGAGACGCCGAGGACGTAGTTGACCAGGCTGCCGGCGCCCGAGCCGCGGGCGGCGCAGCGGACGCCCATGTCGCGGATCAGGTCGCAGATGTCGCCGACGTTGAGGAAGTACGCCGCGTAGCCGAGCCGTCGGATCAGGTCGAGCTCGTCGTCGAGACGGTCCCAGGTGTGTCGGTCGGGAGCGGCGTACCGATGGTTGACCCCGGCCTCACAGCGGGCACGGAGCACCGCGTCGGCGGGGCGGCCGCCGGTGTCGAAGTCGGGGAAGTGCACCTCCCCGAGCCCCAGGTCGGCCCTCGGGTCGACCGCGCACCGGTCGGCGATGGTGCGGGTGCTGGCGAGCATCCGCCGCGCGTCCTGCTCACCGAACCCGGCGAACCGGCAGATCTCCTCGGCGATCTCGGCCATCTCCTTGCCGGACTTGAGGAAACCCTCGGCGTTGCCGCGGTCGATATGGCGCAGGTCGAGGGGCACCAGCCGGCGCACCGAGTCGAGTACGTCGACCGTGGGGGCGTCGAGCCTGTCGGCGTAGCGCACCGCGTTGGTCAGGGCGACACCCACACCGAAGGAGCGACCGATGCGGGCCATCCGACCGGCGTGCGGGCTCGATCCCGGACCCGCGCCGGCCAGCCGGTGCGAGAACACCTCGACCAGCAGGTCGCTGGGGTCGAAGGGGTCTCTCCACCGCCGCAGGACCGCGGTGGCCAGGTCGTCGCGGCGGGCGGTCGCTGCCTGTCCCAGCTCGGAGTCGGGACCCAGCATGACCAGCACGTCACGACCGGCGGTGTGCTCGGCGACCATCTCCCGGGTGGTGACCGGGGCACCCCGCTCGCCACGCAGATGGGTCGCCGTCACCAGCCGGCACAACGCCGCCCAGCCCTGCCTGCTGGCGGCGAGCAGCCGCACCCGTGGATGACGAGGGTCGCGGTAGCTGCCGCCGCGCACCGGAGCCGACCGCGATCGGGAGCCCGATGGAGTGGTGAGCGTCTCCGCCTCCACCGGCTCGACCGCGAGGTCGACACCGAGCACCGGCCGCACCCCCGCCCGCATGCACGCCTTGGCGAACCGGACCACGCCGTAGACACCGTCGCGGTCGGTCAGCGCGAGGGTGTCCATCTCGTGCTCGGCCGCACGCTCCACCAGCGCGTGCGGGTGCGAGGCGCCGTAGCGCAGCGAGTAGCCGGAGGCGACGTGGAGATGGACGAACGGGTCGGCAGACAACGGGACCTCCGGGCTCAGCTCGCCCGCGCCGCCTGGCCGGGGAACGACCGCTGCGACGGGACCCCGAGCATCCGCTCGACCAGCACGAGGTACCGCTCGGAGTCACGCAGCAGGTCGTCGGCCTCACGTGCCGACACCGCACGGCTGAGCCCCGCCTCCGCGGCCGCACGCTTGGCGGCTCCGGCGGCGAAGAACACCGCCCACTCCTCCAGCTCGGGCGCCACCTGGGCCAGCAGCGTCCAGGCGTTGCGCTGCCTGCGCCGTGACGCGGGCCGGGTCCGCACCGCCAACAGGGCGGCGGTCGCTCGCAGCGCCGCCACGTGAGCCGCGGCGTAACGCGGCGCGGGATCGGTCGTGGTGGCTGCCTCGGACAGCGCCTCACGGGCCCGCGCCAGCGAGGTCAGGGCCGTTACCGGCAGTGGGGCTGAGCTCATCGCATCCACCTTCAGTCCATCAGTCCACACTGTGCTGGAGCCGCCACACACCGACGGACCAGTCGAAGACCAGGTCGAAGACGCCCCGTTGGCCCGACACCACCCCGGCGCGGAACCCGGCACGCCCGCTGGCGGCGTCCACCCGCCACACCTCGCGCTCACCCAGCAGGTCCGTCGCGAGCGGCGCCGGCGCCGCGCCGTCCTGCTCGCCGCCGTCTCCCTCGTCGGTGCCGAGCAGTGACCGGACCTGGCCCTGCTCCCACCACGCACCGGTCTCGACCCAGTGCGCCATCACGGCGTACACGAGCCACAGCCGGCCGCGCCACAGGAACTGCTCGGGGGCCTCGGTGCCGTCGACCATGCCCCGACGCACCTCGATCGTTTCGTCGTACCGCCGCATCGCTTACCTCCGCACCGGACCGAGGAGCTTCCTCACCTCAAAAAACCGACCTGGCGGCCGCCCCGGCGGGGTGGGGGTCGAGTCACACCTCCGCCGGGACGGATCCGCCTCCCCGCAGGGGACCGCGAAAACCACTGCGGGTGGCTCGAACATCTGTTCGAACACCACCACGATAACCCCCTCCCCGGACAGTCCGTCAATCCCTGATGTGCCCCCTGTGCAAAACCTCGCAGAAGAGGTTGGATGGCCGCCGTGAGCACTGACCCGACCGGCCTTCCCCCCGACCTCCCCGTCCCGGACGACGACGGCGCCGCCGACCACCTGCCCGGGCTCGAGGTGCCACCGATGGCCCTGCCCTCCACCGACGGTGACCAGGTCCGTCTCGACATCACACCACCCGGCGCCGACCGTCTGGTCGTCTACGCGTACCCACGCACCGGCAGACCGGGCGAGGAGCCCCTCACACCGGACTGGGACACCATCCCCGGTGCCCGCGGCTGCACCCCGGAGACGTGCGGGTTCCGTGACCACGCGGCCGAGCTCCGGGCCGCCGGCGCGACCGTCGTCGGGCTGTCAACGCAGGACACCGCCTACCAGCAGGAGCTGGCCCAACGGCTCGGCCTGCCGTTCCCGGTCCTCAGCGACCATCGGCTGGAGGCGACCCGGGCGCTGCGGCTGCCGACATTCGAGGCGGCGGGACAGACCCTGCTGCGGCGGCTGACGATGGTGATCCGTGACGGCACCGTCGAGAACGTCTTCTACCCCGTGTTCCCGCCCGACGGCCACGCCGAGGAGGTCCTCGGCTGGCTGCGCGACCAGGGAAGGACAGGAGGCGAGGGGGCTGTGGGCTAGGGTCCCGGGCATGTCCCAGCCCGCCGAACACCCGACCACCAGGCACGTCACCAAACGCCTTGCCGAGCTCGGGGCCACCGGGCAGGTCCGCATCCTCCCCGACTCCGCGCGCACCGCCGCGCAGGCGGCCGCCGCGCTCGGGTGCGAGGTCGGCGCGATCGCCAACAGCCTGATCTTCGACGCCGACGGCGAACCGGTGCTGATCCTGACCCCGGGCGCGCACCGCGTCGACACCGAGAAGTGCGCCGCCGAGGTCGGGGTGAGCAGCCTGCGCCGGGCCAGGCCGGAATTCGTCCGCACGCACACCGGTCAGGCCATCGGCGGAGTCGCACCTGTCGGCCACCCCTCCCCCGTGCGCGCCTTCGTCGACCCGTGGCTGGCACGACACGACGTGGTCTGGGCGGCCGCAGGCCACCCGCACGCGCTGTTCTCGACGACGTACGACGAGCTGCTCCGGATCACCGACGGCCGGCCCCTCGACGTGGAGGCGTGAGCGCACGGGATCCCGCGACGCACAAAGGTCCGCCAGGTGGCGCCCGAACCCCCTCCGGCGCCACCTGACGGCCCATCCCCCAGAGATCCCTTCCTCCCCCTGGCTGCTTCCTGCCGGCGGGATCTCGTTGGGCACAACTCTGCCGCCACCCACCGACAGCCGTATCCGCTCAGATACTCAGATCCGGTGTGAGCACCTCTCCACCGGCCGGCTCCGGCGAGCGGAGGGCCGTTAGCGTTAGGCTCCACGGCCATGGCACGGGTGACGGTGGTCGGTGGCGGCTTCGGCGGGATGGCGACGGCCGCGCGGCTGGCCAAGCTCGGACACTCCGTCACGTTGTGCGAGCGCGCCCCGCGGCTCGGTGGCGCTCTCGGGCTGGTCGAGCAGGAGGGTTTCGCCTGGGACACCGGAGCGACCGGTACGACGTTGCCCGCCGTACTCCGAGACCTGTTCCGCAAGTCCGGCCGCCCCCTCGAGCGGGCCCTGGAGCTGACCCCGGTGACGCCCGCACGCCGGCATGTCTTCGAGGACGGCACCGAGCTCGACCTGGCGGCGGGGAGCCGAGCAGCGCAGGTCGAGGCGATGACCTCGGCACTCGGACAGCAGGCCGCGGTCGACTGGGCGGAGTACGTCGACTCGCTGGCACCGGTGTGGGACCTGCTGCGACGCCGGGTCCTCGAGAACCCGTTCCCCGGATGTACGGCGCTGGACCGCGAGACCCAGCGCAGACTCGACCCGCGCAGGTCACTCGGCCGGGTCGTCCGCAGGGCGTTCCGCGACCCTCGTCTGCAGACGCTGCTACAGCACCACGTGGTGATGCAGGGCTCCGAGCCCCGCGACACCCCCTGGTTCCTGGCGGTGGAGTCCTACGTCGAGCGCACCTTCGGAGTGTGGCGACCGGTCGGCGGCATGCACGCGTTGACCACGGCGCTGTGTACCCGGCTCGAGGAGCGCGGCGTCGACGTACGCCCGGCCACCGAGGTCACCGAGATCGCGTGCGTGGACGGCGCCGTCCGAACCGTCGCTCTCTCCGCCGGGTCGAGCCTGGACGCCGACGTGGTGGTGGGCGCGATCGACCCCCGACGGCTGTTCCGGCTGCTGGTCGACTGCCCGCAGGCGCGTCGTCCCCTGCGCGACGTCGACCGGGCGGTGCCGGCGATACCGACGACGCTCACCTATCTCGGGCTGACCGACGAGGCGCCGTCGCTGCCGGCGGAGACGGTGCTGCACTCCGAGGCGACCACCCTGGTGGTCCGGACCGGCGGGCAGGCACCGCCGGGACACGTCGGGTGGACCGTGCAGCGCCGCGGGAACTTCGAGGAGGACGTCCCGCTCGCCCTGGCGCGCCGCGGGATCGACGTGCGCGAGCACGTGGTGACCCGCCTCGACCGTTCGCCGGCGGACATCGTCGGCGACTCGGACGGGTCGCCGTTCGGCGTGCGGTGGGCCGGCCCACGCACCGCCACCTGGCGACCGAACAACCGGACGCCGGTGGGTGGCCTCTACTGCGTGGGCGCGTCTGCGCACCCCGGCCCGGGTGTCCCACTGGTCGGGCTGGGCGCGGCCCTGGTCGCCGAGCTGGTCGGCAGAGCGTGACCGGTCCCTATGACCTGAGGTACCGGTTGTCCAGGGCGCCCCAGCCGTGCCAGAAGTCGACCTCGATCCACGCGCTGACCCGCGCCCGCTTCCGGTTGGCGTACTGCTGACCGAGGTAGCGCCGTGCC
>JBOHDD010000438.1:0-4772 GCA_050699155.1 Nocardioidaceae bacterium | reverse complement strand
TGCGTGCGTGCAGCGGGTCCACTCGGGTGTCGGACGCGAAGATGGTGAACAGCGTGGCCGGGTAGGTGAGCCCGTCCTGCACGCGGTGGTACGGCGAGTAGGTGAGCAGGGTCTTCAGCTCATCCGGGTCGGACGCCGAGCCGTACTCACCGGACCAGAATCTGCCGAGCCCGTGTTGCTCGAAGCGGGCCATGTCCAGCAGTGCCGCCGAGCAGACCACCGAGCGGTAGAGGTCCGGTCGCTGCGTCAGCGCCGCGCCGACCAGCAGGCCGCCGTTGGAGCCGCCCGATATCGACAGCGTCTCCGGTGAGGTCAGCCGGTGATCGCAGAGCCACTCCGCGGCGGCGTGGAAGTCGTCGAAGACGCGCTGCTTGTTCGCCCCCATCCCGGCTCGGTGCCAGTCCTCACCCTCTTCACCGCCTCCGCGCAGGCAGGCGACCGCGTAGACGCCCCCGGCCTCCACCCAGACCAGCGCACCCGGGCTGAACCCCGGAGTCATCGAGATGCCGAACCCGCCGTACCCGTAGAGGATGGCCGGCCGCGGACCGCCGGCCTCCCTGGGCTCGATGACGAACATCCGGACGGTCTCCCCGTCGTAGGACGTGTAGTCGACCAGCCGTGCCGACACCCCGCGGGTGTCCGGGACCGGCCCGGGCGGCCGCGCCCACTCGCTCACCGTCGACGTGCTGCCGTCGAAGCGCAGGACCACGGGCGGCGTTACGAAGTCTGTGTAGGTGAACCAGGCCTCGTGGCCCCCGTCGTACGCCGTGAGCATCGGCCCAACCGAACCTGGCCGAGGTAGGTCCCGTACGGCGTCCAGGCGCTGTCCGGTCGCCAGGTCGTGGATGCTGAGCTCGGACACCGCGTGCCGGGTCCACGAGACCAGCAACCGCGGCTCGTCGAGCTCGTCGAGGACCGCGAACCCGTCCAGCACGGCCACCGGGTCCTGCTCGACCAGAGTGCGCCAGTGCGCGGACGTCGGTGTCGACGGGTCGGTCACCAAGAGCCTCCCGCGAGGGCTGTCGAGGTCGGTCCAGACGTACAGCCGCCCGTCGATGCCCACCGTCATGCTGGTCTGTGCGTCCACATCGCGCTGCACGGTCACGAAGGCCGGCTTGGCGGGGTCGGCGCCGAGGAGGTCGGCCAGGTAGACCTCGGTTCGGGGGTCGGTGCCACGGGCACCGGTGACGATGAGCCATCTGCCGTCGCGACTCAGCGACACGCTCCACCAGAACTCCTTGTCGTGCTCGCCGCCGAAGACGACAGTGTCCTCTGCCGGGTCGTCGCCCCGTCGGTGCAACCAGACTCGACGGTGGTACTGCCGTTCGTCCGCCGGCACCTCGTCGGGGTGGACCCGCCGCACGTAGAAGAAGCCGCTGCCGTCGGGGAGCCAGGCGACCGGCGAGACCCGGGTACGACCGATCGGGCCGTCGACCAGGTCACCCGTTGCGACGTCCAGCACCCGGATCGCCGACTCCTCGGTGCCGCCCTCGGACAGCTGGTAGGCGAGCAGCGACCCGTCCGGCGACGGGCGGTAGGCATCGAGCGTCGTGGTCCCCGTCGGGTCGAGAGCCATCGGGTCGACGAGCACCCGCTCCGAACCGCCGGGATCGACCGTGTGCAGCACCGCATGCTCCTGCTCCGCACGTCGACGTACGAAGAACTGGCGACCGCGCCGGAACGTCGGCGGGCCGTGGAGGCCGGTGCCCATCAGGGTCTCCAGACGGCTCGCGAACGCCGCACGTGCCGGCCACTGTGCGCGGCTGGCGTCGAGCAGCCGGTCCTGCGCCTCGAGCCACTCAGCGGTCTCCGGGGAGCCGGCGTCCTCGAGCCAGCGGTACGGGTCGGCGATCCGCTGGTCGTGCACCTCCTCGACGAGGTCGTCTCGGCGTGCGAAGGGATATCTCAGCTGGTCTGTCACGTTGGTGAGGCTATCGGCAACCGGTCGTCTACCCTTGGGCTCGTGAGCAGAGCACACATCCTCCGCCAGGTCGCCCGCGGCTGCGCCGTCGCCGTACCGTTCGCTGTGACGACTGTCGCACAGCCCGCGCTGGCCGCCACGCCTGTCACCTGGACCGACCCCGCGCCGATGTCACTGCTGACGGCCCTGCTGATCTTCGGTGGCATGCCGCTCGCCTTGGGGCTCGTGATCAGCCTGCTGGTCGTGGCGCCCTCGTTGGTGCGCGGCGACCAGACGCAACACGGTGTCACCTCGTGGACCGAGCCCGAGTGGTTCGGCGGTTCCGGCGACGCGGTTCCGGCGGGGAGGCATGCCGCGCGGGCCGAGCTCGAGTCGAGCGAGAGCGAGCAGGCCGGGGGAGCCAGTGCTCGCTGGTGACTTCTTCACCCCCACCGACCGCAAGGCGATCGAACGCGCCGTGCGCAACGCCGAGTCCGGTTCCGGCCTCGACTTCTCCGTGTACGTCGGTTCCGTCGACGGCGACTCCCGCTCGTACGCCGAGGGCCTGCACACCCGGCTGAGCGAGCCGACCCGGTCGGTGCTGATCGTGGTGGACCCGGTCGCCCGCCAGCTCGAGATCGTCACCGGCACGCAAGCCCGGCGTTTCCTCGACGACGCGGAGGTCGGGCTGGCGGCACTGGGCATGCAGACCGCGTTCGCCGGGGGAGACTTCGTCGGCGGCATCGCCAACGGCGTCCAACAGCTCGGCGACCACGCGCGCCGGCCCCCAATGAGGCACGCCGACTGACCAACCTCACCCGGGCCGCCCGCGGTCAGGGCGCGTCACGCTGCTGTGCGCGAAGCGCGCGCTCGAGGTCAGCCTGCCCCTCGGAGACCAGCCGGCGTGCGGCCGGGTTGGCGTCAGTGGTCGACAGCCACGACCTGACCTTGTCCAGCACCTGCGGTGTGGGCAGCGCACGCGGGAACATCAGCATCAGGATGTTCGTGGCCATCTGGGTTCCCCTGGTCTCCCAGACGGTGGCCGCGAGCTCGAGGTAGTGGTCGACGTACGGCAGCAGCAGCTCGTCCTGGCCGGGCCGCTGGAACGCCGTCGCGATGCTGCGCTGGGTCTCGTTGGGTACGTCGTCGCGGGCGGTCGCGTCGTACCAGGCCCGCTCCTTGGCCGCGGCGGTCGGCAGTGCCGTGCGGGCGGCCGCGGCCTGCTGCCGGCCGGAGATGGTGTTGTCGCGGTCGAGCTCGGCGTCGATGGCAGCGTCGTCGATGCGTCCCATGCCGGCCAGTGCGGTGACCAACGTCCAGCGCAGGTCGGTGTCGATGCTGAGGCCCTCGAGCTCGGTCGTCCCGTCCAGGAGACCCTGCAGCAGGTCACCGGAATCCGACTCGCGCGGTGAGTGCGCCACCCCCCGCAACAGCGCAAGCTGGTGGTCGCTGCCGGCATCGGCCGCGCGCACGAGCGCGAGCAGACCGGACTCCCAGCGCTGCCTGGCCTGTTCGCGGTGCGCCGGGTTCACGAAGGTGTTGACCGCCGTCTGACCCTGACGCAGCAGCGTGTGTACGGCGGTCAGGTCCGACTCGGTGCCGACACCGCGCAGCACCAGGTCGACGAAGTCGCTGGCGGCCATTTCGGCGTCACGAGTCATGTCCCAGGCGGCGCCCCAGCACAGGGCACGCGGCAGCGACTCGGTGAACCCGTCGACTCCCGCGACAAGGGTGGCCAGGGACCGGCCGTCGAGCCGGATCTTGGCGTACGTCAGGTCGTCGTCGTTGAGCAGGATCAGCTCAGGCCGGCGGACGCCCACCAGCTCGGGCACCTCGGTGCGCTCACCCACCACGTCGGTCTCCACGCGGTGGCGGCGCACCAGTCCCGCCTCGGCACGGTCGTAGAGCCCGATCGCGATGCGGTGCCGGCGCAGGGTCGGGAAGTCCTGGTGCGCGGACTGCTCGACGACGAAGGACGAGAACCGGCCCGCGCCGTCGACCTCGAAGTCGGCTCGCAGGGTGTTCACGCCGGAGGTCTGCAGCCACTCCTTGGTCCACGCGCCGAGGTCACGACCCGAGGTCTCCTCGAGGGCTCTCAGCAGGTCGGTGAGCTCGGAGCTGCCGAAGGCGTGGCGGTCGAAGTAGATGCGCAGACCGGCGAGAAACGCGTCCTCGCCCACCCAGGCCACCAGCTGACGCAGTGACGACGCACCCTTGGCGTACGTGATGCCGTCGAAGTTGACCTCCACGGCCTCGAGGTCGAAGTTGTCGGCCGCCACCGGGTGGGTGGACGGCAGCTGGTCCTGCCGGTAGGCCCACGTCTTGCGCGAGTTGCAGAACGACGTCCAGGACTCGTCGTACCGGGTCGCCACCGTCGACGCGTGGTGCGCGGCCCACTCGGCGAACGACTCGTTCAGCCAGAGGTCGTCCCACCAGCGCATCGTGACCAGGTCGCCGAACCACATGTGCGCCATCTCGTGCAGGATCGTGTTGGCACGGGTCTCGTAGGCCGCAGCCGTCTGCCGGCTGCGGAAGACGTACTCGTCGCGGTAGGTCACGCAGCCGGCGTTCTCCATCGCGCCCATGTTGTACTCCGGCACGAACAGCTGGTCGTACTTGCCGAAGGGGTACCCCATCTCGAAAGCGCTCTCGAAGAACCCGAAGCCCTGCTTGGTGATCTCGAGGATGTCGTCAGCGTCGAGGAACTGCGCCAACGACTGCCGGCAGAACAGGCCGAGCGGAATCTCCGCGTCCCTGCCGTGGAACGAGTCACGGACGACGTGGTAGTCGCCCGCGACCAGGGCGGTGACGTACGTCGACATCCGCTGTGTCGGCGGGAACCGCCACACGCTCACGCCAGCACCGGCCTCGT